>JAUVKA010000215.1 GCA_030592205.1 Bacteroidota bacterium
CTCTGTGAGATTGTCAAGTCCTTGTATGCTTGCGCCAGGGATAAGCCAGGATTCTTAGCCATGTGAACTTTAACTGCATTGGCCAATATTGGATAGCGATCCAGTATTTTAGCACCTGAAATACATCTTTCAAGTATCCCCTGTTGGACAGTAGATAGTTCTGTGTGTTCGGGATCCAGTATTGCTTGCTTTATTACGGCATAGCTTTCATTATCGAATTTCCTGTAACTCATAGGTCTAATTTCATTTCCGAATCTCTTTTCAATTCAAACATTTTGATTTGGGCAGGGTTGGATCCATTAGCAGATGCCTGGGCTATTGATTTACGAAGTGGAATCTCTCCTTTTAGCCATCCTGTTTTAAAAGCCATGAATACTTCTCCCTCCTGGGAAAGTAATTCAAGATTGAATTCTTCGACAGGCATTCCGATATTTATTGCTATATCCTCCGGAGGGAAGAATAACTCAGCCATGTCAATTATCTCTTTAGTCTGTTCCTCTGTCAAAGGCGTTTTCGAGAATTGATCTGTCATAATCAAATATCTTTTTATCTGTAAATATCACACCTCTTTCCAGTTTAGGATTATCGGTTGCATTTTGCGAAGTAACTATTGTCAGGTTCCAGTCCTGGTTCCATATCAGGGCTACTTTGGCGTGAAGCGAAATGCAAGCATATGGGAATGATTCTTTCAATAGTTGGAATGGTTTTGGACTCATAACCTTTACCCGATTATCTATCAGGAATCGGATTGAAAGAATCTCCTTTTTGTTGATGCGGGAATGGATCTGTTCCAGGGTAGTTTGAGAAATGGAATAGGTTGACAATAGGATATTGGCAGGACCTATCTGCTTTAGCAAATGAAATATCAGCCTCATGATATTGAAATTACCATCAGAATAATAGTGTTTGGTTCGACCAGGGATCAGATCTCCGATTACTTTGGTAAGGTTCCCTACCTGGAAGGGAACCATATCAGGATTCAAATCCGAATCCACCTCAAAAAATGCAGAAGATTTTCCTGATTCTTCAGCATCAGGAACCGATTGGTCAGATGTTTTAACTAGGATCATGCTTCAATATCCTGTCAAGGGAATGTAATTTCTCTAATTTTTTGGCTATCCTATTTTCAATGTTTGTTCGTTTCGGACATTTCGGCATAGGATTCAGCTTGAGAAGTTTTTTCTTTCCCTGATAATTCAGAAGCAATTTATCAAGCGCAATAGATTTCTGAAGGTTTAGCCGTTGTTTTCTGGCTAAATCGAAGTCGATTTTAGGCGGTGAATTATCTTTTGGTTTATCAAAAATGTCGTTGGGATCCGGCAGGGTTCCGTTGAGTTCATATTCATTTTTCATTTCAGCTAGATGATCCATTTGATCAGATAGCTTTTCCATGTCTTTACTGATTTTTTCTCTCTCTTTCACGTTATCAGATCGGTTGTCAGGTGGGATAGTTTTCAATCTCTTATGAAGGATTGATCTTTTCTTGTATGCCTTTTGCATTGAAGTAATTAATGCTCCGATTACTTTAGGAATCGAGTCCTTCAGGATATTTGGCGATGTTGATTTAGTGGTGACATCATCAATTTTGTTTTCGGGTAATGAACTGGCCTTATTAGGATGGGCTAACATCATTTCGGATGGTAGTTTACCCGGAAGGAATCCGGCAAGTTTGCCCAACTCGTATGCTAATTTATCAGCGTACCGATGCTGTCTGCCAGGGAGTAGTTTTTTTATGGCATTGTTTTTACCATAAATTGAATAGAGGACCACTCCTTCTGTGTAATCCCTGTTTGAATTGAGCCAGTTAATGATTTGCTCTTTTGCTTGGTTATCTATTTTCATTTTAGGTAAGGGTTAAACAAAGTTTTTTTCAATTGATAGTTGAAAAGTACAAAGGCGAAACAAGGCGAAAAAGGACATAAAAAAACCCCTGGATATCAGAGGTTTTAGTATAGATGAAATACGCTTCTATGATGTTTGCTTTTTCTGAGGAGCCTACTTTTTCTTAACGTTTTCAGATGTTGCTGTCTGTTCAGTTTCCACCACTGCGCTTGGATTTTCCTCTGATACGGGCTTGATCCCATAGAATTTCTCTTTCCCTTTCTCTGTGATCTCGAGATATGGAAAGTTATTCTCACATAGATCCAGCAGAGTTGCTTCTGGAAGATCTGGCTTTGAGAAATCAAGGGTTCCGTACCGGGGAACAACTACCTTCCCCGGACGGATCCCTATCACCTTAAAATATTCCGACCACATAATATTAAACAGCAGGCGTTAATGGAATTGCTCCGGTGTAGGTATATAACCCGTTGGCGTGAAAAGTGAAGCTCATGGCTACACCTCTTCGATCTTCTGTTGTTGAACCGGTTCCTGATCCATCACTACCACTGAATTTAGCTGAGCGAAGCTCACAGCCCATTAAATAAAATTGTCCATTATTATCAGGGGCAATAAGGACCAGGTCCTCATTTTGCGTAGCGTTAATAAAACCAAGAATTTTTTTCGCCAGCCCCGGGGCGAATACATTGAGAACCATTTCCCACCCTTTTCCGGCTTCTTCTCCTATGGAGTTAAGATCCAATTTTGCAGCATCTTCAGTTGTATAAAGTTCAAACATCCTTTTAGTGGATGCCATGGTGATATCACCGGTAAGTTCTCCGGCCGTTTCCATATCAAGTGGAGCGGCTGGTTCGACAGGCCATGTTGCAACATCTGTCCAAAGACCGAAGTACACTTTCTGACCTAATCCACCGAGGTTTTTACCATCGGTTAATTCTTTTCCTATGTCTGCAAAATCCATTTCAATTAGGTTATGAGGTTATATTTTAGACAGTTTCCTGGATGTTAGTCCAAACTGCGGCATCAATTCCGAATCCCAAACCTTCCCACCAGTCACTAAGGAAGCTAACTGTTCTCTTGGATTCCTCAATTGAGAAACGAGTCTTGTTAGCGCTCTTTTTGGTAAGGTGAATTAAATTGGACTTTGGTGTAGCAAAAATGGTATCAGTACCATTTAGTGAAGGAAGGCCTTTGACCTTCTGAGGGGTAAAGTCGATTGATTCATCAATCCCTTTTTCGGAAGCAATTTGATAGAAGCCATTGGCTCGTTTATCCCTGAGGTAAGCCTTTCTCCAGGACTGTGACATACAAACGTCCATAGCAACTCCCTGATAGATTTGTGAAATACCATCAATGAAAGCTTCCACCTGGTCAAAGATGGTTGCTGTTTGGAGTGCTCCTAGATTAATGGAATTGATAGTTCCTCCGTCAACTCCAACTTGCAGGAGTTTAATCAGGCCGTTCATTCCTGTTCCAACAGCACCGGCAACACCAGCAGCTGGTGCAACATATTCTCCTTTCCCATACTCATGAAGTTCCATGTCCTGATTGATTTGAGGGATATAGCCAACTTCGATTAACCAACGAACCAATGGCCAATCTTTTCTCAGGACACTGTTGTCAGCAAGGAAGCTCAACCAGGTATCTTCAATTGCATCAGGCTGAATATCTTCATCAACTTTAAAGTGATAAAGTCTGAGTTCATTCGGTGTGAAAGCCGAAACATCTTGCGGTGTCCAATCTTGTTGGAACGGCTGAACAACACTAGTAAGAGCCAACTTAGCCATCCGGTATATGGTGTCATCGGTTTTGATTCCGGTACATATCTGAGGTGTTACTATACCTTGAGTAAGAAGTTTGCGAACACGTGCTTTGTTCTGCTTTGACTTCTCATAATACGCCCCATAAGCGGAAATAATTTCTGTAATTGTCATTTTAATAGAATTTGGGGTTTAGAAAAATTTATTCGTTATCCTCTTGCATATGAGGCAATGAGTTCAGAGTATCCCAATCAACTCCATCTTCAGAGGATTGGTTATTATCCTGGGCAGAGTGAACCCCCTGGGCTTGCACTGAAGGTTTCTTTGTCATGTAGTCCTGAATTGCTTTTACTTTGGCATCGGTGCCTTCAGCATCGGCAATTGTTTTGTCAATGGCATCGAATTTTGCCAGGTCAGCGGTGGCCGTTGCGAGGTTACAGGTGGCCGTTTTCTCAGCAAGTTCAACTTGCTTAAGCCCTTCAAGGGCGGTGTTGATTAATCCTAACTGTTCTTGGTTTAGGAAAACTTCCTTTTCATCATTCGAGTCCAGGGAGTCAATCATCAGAACAGCCAGAAGTGCGGTAAATTCTTTCATTTTGAGTTGGTTATTAATTATTTTTTGAGTGAACAATTTGACTTTATCAAACAGACCTTTACCGGAGTCAGGGGTAACTGGCGTAGGATCCTGCGGCTTCTTTGCTTCAGGAAGTTTAGGGAGGTCTGAGTAATTCAAAATGGCAGTGATCTTTTCATTTTTTATAGGATCCGGCTGGCCTTTAAGCTGAAAGATTTCATCAACGAATCCCATTTCTACTGCTTCTTCGCCGGTCAGCCAGGTTTCTTGCTTCATTAAGTCAAGGATCTCAGTAAGGGTTTTCCCTGTTTTATTGACATACATTTTGGCCATTGTCAGGGTAATGGTTTCCAGTTCCTTCTTCTCCTTCTCTAGTTTGGCTATAACCTGGTCGATATCATCCATATTCATATTGCCCCATTCATCAACCCATATCAGGGCTTTATGAATCAGGTAAAAAGAATTATCGGCAATCCGGGAATTCTTTGCTCCCAGGGCAATTAGTGTAGCAGAACTGGCATTGAAGCCAGAAAATACGGCGGTTACATCACCATGTTCAGCGAATTGGTTATGAATATCGAGGGCGTGATCAACGGCTCCTCCCAGGGATGATATCCTGATAGTAACAGGATTCTTTCCGGCATCGGTCAGGAAATTACGGACAAAGCGTTTGGAATATCCCCAACCACCAATGAATCCATCTATATCTAATACGAGTTTGCTCATGTTGTTGCCTTTTAGTTACATCGGTCTTTCCGTATCTAGTGGTTGGTGAAAATAGATTAGGAAGCACCTTAACTAAAGGACAAAATGAGTTCATAAGCACCCTGTTTATAGGGTGTCTAGAGGGGGGGCGGAAAAATTTAGGAGATAGGATTGAAGATAAAAGCGGAGGGATCTGCTCCCTTTCCTTTCAGTTTTATTTCAAAATGGTTTAGGTCTGCCACATTGGATCCTGTGGTAGTAGAAAACTCAAATCGTAACGGATAGGCAGGATTTGAAACTAATTTCCATTGACCATTTTGATCCTGATAGATCAGGATCCAGGTTCTATTTACCAGAGATCGAAGATCGGCATAGGTTTGTGCTGAATCTTTAGCAATCCTGGCGGTGAAGGACTTATCATAGTAATAGCCGGATTTCGAGAGTTGGAGTTTTTCCGAATACTGAATGGATTGGTAGATCGCAGAGATCTCCCAGGCGGTATCCATGGAAGTTATTGTTAGAGTCCTGATTTGGTTTGCATCGGGATCAGATAAAGATACATATTGATCGACCGGTACAAGGAAGAATTTAGAGATTCCACCTAAGTTTTTTGTTTGTTTATTTATCGAGTTCATATGCTTCTAGTCCTAGTGCGGTTATTGTCCTTTTTGCGGACAAGATTCGCAAAAAATAATTGTTTATAGCGGTGAAATTGTCATTTTCCCAATCATATTTCTCGGGTGTACCGAATCTGAACAGATCCTTTTTTATGGCTTCGAACTGCCAAAGATGTTCTTCAAAGCAATATTTATGTTGAAAATGATAGATTGCATTATCAAGATTTCCGTAATTAATATAATGTTGTGCAACCATAGTCCTCATAAATGCCTTAGCATTTCCCTCTAGGATTGAATTAATTTCCCTCTGATATGTTTTCGACATTTCCCAACCATATTTGTAAAACAGATGGGGTGGTATAATTACTCTGAGGATAACCGGCCTGGGAATAGGGTTGTCAGGGATTTTATGATCATCACATTTTAAGAAACCATTATTCATATTATAGTTGATCTTCTTCCCATTTTTATCATATAAATGGACTCTTACATTAGCCATTTTTTTGATTCCGTAATAGACTAAACGAGATAGATATCTTTCATCAGAAAAATCGGCTATTTCACCATAGTTGACAATAGCGAATTGTTTAACGTATTTTTTGACTCTAACTTCTGTTGAAATTGGACAACTCATTGGCGGTAATTTAACGTTAGGAATACACCTTGGCAAAGGACATTATTACTGCAATGAAATTACAATTATTAGTGTAATAAACCACTGCGATTACTTGGTTGATTTATTCATTTTCAGAATTTACCACTAGGTACTTGCAGAAAACCCCGCAAAAAATCGTGCATTTGATCGTTCAAAGCAAAATATCGCTGTAACAGGCTGTAGTCGTGAGCATTAAGCCCGTTTATCAAATCGTGCAAAACAGCGTTTTGAACAAACTGAACAAATCGTGCCGAAATCGTGCCGAAAAAAAGAGGTTTAAAGATCGGAATTCCAGATACTTGAAAATCGTGCGTTCAAAAGCACACCTTTTTCCTTAAATTATACTTAAGTGTCTTTGGGAAATTTAAAAAATATATATAAATAATATATATATACCAGATTGATTGAGTTTTATGGCTCCCTTATGTGGCGGATTCGACATTGTGCAGATGGACTATTTTTCATAAAAAATAAGGAAACAGGGTTAAAAAAAAGAAAAATCGTGCATGAAAATGCACGATTTGGCAACATTTTATAATTTTTTAAGTAATAGGTCAGAAAGGGCGGTGATGGTTGTCTAATTATTCTTTATGAAATCAAAATCACATCAAAATCATCTATACATGTCTCAACCTTAGCTCAATATTTCCATAGTTCAAGCTTGTTCCATTCTTCTTCAACCCCCTCACAACCATTTTCATAAGCTTCTCTCATCCAAAATGCTGCTTGTTTTTTATCAGCTGTTGTTCCGTCGCCGTTATAGAACATAAGTGCAAGGTTGAATTGAGATATAGCATAACTTTGCTCCGCACTTTTTTTATACCACCTTAAATCCGCAAGTAAATTGTTAACAATAAAGTC
>JAUVKA010000220.1 GCA_030592205.1 Bacteroidota bacterium
CATCGCGTCAAACACAAGAGAGGAGCGCAGGGCTTACCTCGATCGGGCAGCTGAATTAGGAATGAAAGTGCACTTCAATCTTCTTTCTGTTACAGGAGGAGGAGGGGTAGGTTCGAGTCGCGATAATACTACCAGTCAATCTCAAAAAGAAAAGCTTTTAAAAGAGGAAATCGAAGCTTTTATGGATCATCCGGCTTTACTGGCCTGGTATATTTCTGATGAGCCCACCGGTCATGGTGCGAAACCGGAATCTTTAGAAAGAATGTATAAGCTCATCAAATCCATCGATCCTTATCATCCGATCACAATAGTATTTATGGCTCCTATGCAGGCCAGGCGGTATGTAGATGCAATGGATATCGTGATGGCCGATCCTTATCCAATTCCAAACAACACAGCCGAGGGAGTAGGATATGTTACCAGGAGTCTCAGGAATGAGTTCAGGGGAGAAAAACCTGTGTGGATCGTTCCACAAGCCTTCGGGGGAAGTGAATGGTGGGGACGGGAACCATCTATTCAGGAATTAAGGGCAATGACATATCTCTCGTTGGCAAATGGGGCTACCGGTATACAATACTTCATCAGGCACGGTTTCAATGGTTTCCCGAAATCAACGGCAGCCTGGGGAATGGCTGGTCAGATAGCTCTTGAAACTCAAGAAATGGCATCATTCATTTTAATGGGTGAGCTTTCTGATTTGGCTGAAAGCGATCAGGAAAACATACACCTCAGATCCTGGGAGAAAGATGGACAAACACTTATCATGGTTGTAAATGAATCAATAGAACCAGGCCCTCTCAGTATTGAATTCAAGGATGTCCAGGATTCTGATATTCAAGTGCTTTTTGAAAACAGAAAAGAAGAAATCTCCAGCGGGCAATTGAACGACTTTATCGACGGCTATGGTCGCAGGGTTTATCTTTTGGGAGAAAATACTACCGGAAAAATCAAAATAAACCCCCGTAACATGATCCTTGATCCCGGTTTTGAAGATCTTGCAAGCCCGGGTGTACCGGCAAGCTGCTATGCCAGAGTTGGCAAAGACAGAGGAGCAACTTATTTTACTGATTCAAGAGTTTCAGTGGAAGGAAGGCACTCGGTAAGGCTCAATACCCCGTCAGCTGATAATGGATGCTTCCTGGGATTTTTCCCGGTGATGGTAAATTCAGGAAGCGGATATACTTTATCTGTTTGGGCAAAATACGACTCATGCAGCTTTAGAACAGAAACACAAAATTTCTGGCAGAGATTATTCCAAAAGAATCCTGATGTAAACAGGTATTTCACTATTGGCCTGGGAAGCATAAAGACTGAAACCTTTGCCCTTTCCAACGAGTGGGAAAAATACTCCCTAACAGTTTATATACCTGAGAATTCAGAGGAAAGCTCGCGGATAAATCCTTCGCTGGCAATGGTTTCACAGGGTACAGCCTGGTTCGATGCTTTAGAAATGTATCCCGATCCTGTTATCGAATACGGAGTGAATACCAACTCTCGAAGTTTTGAGGTAAAGGTATTATCTGATCAGGAAAATGCTGAGATAAAATACACTTTGGATGGGAGTATCCCGGGACATGAATCCTCAGTTTACAAGTCAGCAATCCGGCTTCAGAAAAGTGCTACTTTTACGGCCGGGGTTTATCTTGACAATACCCTATATAATTACTCTTCAAAATCATTTTTTGTGCATTTAGCAACAGGAAAAAAGGTTGATTATTTTAGAAAATATTCGGATCAATATTCCGGAGGGGGTGAATTTGGCCTGGTTGACGGGATCCGGGGATCAAGAAATTACACGGATAAATTGTGGCAGGGTTTTATGGGTAATAATCTGCTTGCAACTATTGATCTTGGGAAAAACACTGATATCAGTTCGGTAAAAGTTGGCTGCTTACAGGATACCCGCTCGTGGATTTTTATGCCCGGTAGTATTGTTGTTTATGGTTCCCTGAATGGTGAGGACTTTGTAACTCTCGCTGAGGTTCAAAACGAAATCAGTCAAAGGGCTGTCGGATCAATACGAAAAGATTATGAATTGTTGTTCGATACTCAGGAATTCAGATATGTAAAAGTTGCCGTGAATAATATAGGTATTTGCCCTGAGTGGCATAACGGGAAGGGTAGTGCATCTTTTCTTTTTGTAGATGAAATCATGATTAACTAATAAATAATAAAATAATATTCCATGAAAAAACTTGCTATTCAACTTATTGGACTGATTCTTATAATCGGACTATCAAATTGCAATAAAGAAACTCCTGAGATTAAGCTTGTTCCTGAACCGGCGGAGATGATTATCGGAGGAGGACAATACCAGATTTCAGCTCGTTCACCCATATATGTGAGTGATGATGATCCAGAGCTGGTGGCTGTGGCAGAGTACTTCATTGAAAGAGTAGAGGCCGGCAGTACGATAGATCTTGAAATACAGCTTATTGATCATGATCCCGGGAAAGGAATTTACTTCCATACAGATGGGCCGGCATTTACAGATAATCCAGAGGGATATGAGATGGAGGTATTCGGAAGCGGGATAACAATAAATGCCAAAACAGCCAAAGGGGTATTTTACGGGGTGCAATCATTACTCCAGTTGTTACCGCCTGAGGTTTATGGAAATCAAAAAAAATTGGGCTCGAGAGATCTAAGAGTTCCCAAAGTTATTATTCGTGATGAACCCCGATATTCATATCGGGGAATGCACCTTGATGTTGGTCGGCACCTTTTCCCTGTTGAGTTCATAAAAAAGTATATTGATCTTATCGCAATGCACAAAATGAATGTTTTCCATTGGCATCTGACGGAGGACCAGGGTTGGAGAATTGAGATAAAGAAATATCCCCTGCTCACAGAAATAGGAGCATGGAGGGAAACAGAAGATGGAGGTAAATATGGCGGGTTCTACACTCAGGATCAGATCAGGGAAGTTGTTGAATATGCAAAATCAAGATATGTAGATGTAATGCCGGAAATAGAATTACCGGGGCACTCGGTTGCAGCTCTGGCAGCCTATCCGGAGTTATCATGCACAGGAGGCCCATTTGAGGTCAGAAAGTCATGGGGAGTTGCTTCAGATGTTTACTGTGCCGGTAAAGAAGTAACTTTTGAATTCCTGGAAGATGTATTGGATGAGGTAGTCGGCCTATTCCCATTTGAGTATTTCCATATTGGAGGAGATGAATGCCCAAAAGTAAGATGGGAAGTTTGTGCTGATTGTCAGAAAAGAATACGCGATGAAAATCTGAAGAATGAACATGAATTGCAATCCTATTTTATTGGTAGAATTGAAAAATACCTGGCAACAAAAAATAAACGCCTGGTTGGATGGGACGAAATACTTGAAGGAGGATTGGCAGCAAATGCAACTGTAATGTCCTGGAGGGGAGAATCCGGCGGGATCGCTGCGGCAAAGCAGCAGCATGATGTGATCATGACCCCAAATTCTTACTTGTATTTTGATTATTATCAAGGAAATCCCTTAACTGAACCGAAGGCCATAGGAGGATTCCTTCCCATGGAGAAAGTTTATTCTTATGAACCAACTCCAGAGGTATTGAGCGAATCGGAAAAGAAATTTATCCTGGGAGCTCAGGGCAATGTCTGGACCGAATATATATCCACGACGGAAAAGGTAGAATACATGGCCTTGCCCCGTATGAGTGCTCTGTCTGAGGTTGTTTGGACTCCAAAGGAATTACGGGATTACGAAAAATTTATTTACCGCTTGGGCGCACATTATGCCCGTCTGGATGCCATGCAGGTAAATTACAGAATCCCACCACCAGTGGTTGAAGAAGAGAACTATGTTTTCCTCAGGGAACATGAATTGATCCTGCATAATGCCATGGATGAAGCTGATATACGCTATACTATTGATGGTACGGAACCAAATGAAAACTCCTTGATTTATACTGACCCATTGGTCTTTGATAAAGATGCCATTGTAAAAGCAAGAACTGTTATGAAATCGGGAAAATCAAGTGTTACGGTCAGTATTAATCTTGATAAACAAGCTCCCCAGCCAGATCTTCAATGATGACCATGCTGCCAATGATGACAAAATGATAGATTGGATGTTTTGAATTATGAATTATGAATTATGCCCCGGGTAAACTCGGGATCAGCATGCTGAAATTATGAATTATGAGTTATGAAATGAGAATTATGAAACTATTTAAAACCTTTGGATTCCTGGTTTTGGCCTTATTATTATCCTGCAGCCAGAACGAAAAACCCAACATTATTTACATCATGGCTGATGATCTTGGATATGGCGACATAGGAGTTCAAGGCCAGGAGATTATCAAAACACCAAATCTCGACAGAATGGCCTCTGAGGGCCTTAGGTTTACCCAGCATTACTCCGGAAGCACCGTTTGTGCCCCATCCAGGTGCTGTTTGATGACAGGTTTACATACAGGTCATGCGGCAGTTCGGGGAAATCGTGCCATGAAACCGGAAGGCCAGGTTCCTATGCCTGAGGGTACGGTAACTGTTGTAGGATTATTGAAAGATGCCGGTTATGCTACAGGAATCTTTGGTAAATGGGGATTGGGCGGCCCGGGAACTGCAACTGATCCTAATAATTCCGGATTTGATGAATTCTACGGCTATAACTGCCAACGACACGCACATAGGTTTTATACACCCTATCTCTGGCACAATACTGAGAAGGACTCCTTCCCCGAGAACCTAAACGACAACTATCTTACATATAGTCAGGATCTTATAATAGAAAACTGTCTTCAGTTTATCCGTGATAATAAGGATAAGCCATTTTTCCTTTATGCCCCATTCACAATTCCCCATGCTGAGCTGCAGGTACCGGATGCAGACAGGGCTCCATATATGGGAATGTTCGAAGAGAAAACATATAAGGGCGGTGGAAGCTACAGATATCAGGAAAATCCCAAAGCCACTTTCGCCGGAATGGTATCCAGACTGGATAAGGATGTAGGAAGAATTCTTGACCTGGTAACAGAATTAGGTCTGGAAGAACAAACCATGGTCTTTTTCACCAGCGATAACGGACCTCATCAGGAGGGAGGGGCAGATCCTGACTTTTTCAATAGCAACGGAATATACAGAGGTATCAAAAGAGATCTTTACGAAGGAGGAATTCGTATACCTTTCATTGCCTGGAACCCGGGCACGATCAAGCCTGGCCTCAGCGATCATATAGCAGCTTTCTGGGACTTTATGCCCACAGCACTGGAGCTTGCCGAAGTTTCTGCACCTGAAGAAATTGATGGAATCTCATATATGCCTGCCCTTCTAAATAAAAAACAGAACCAGCATGATTATCTATACTGGGAATTCCATGAAAGAGGAGGTAAACAGGCTGTGAGAAAAGGAGACTGGAAAGCTGTAAAGCTCTGGGTTTCCAAAGAGGATAACCCAAAAATCGAATTATATAACCTTATCGATGACCCGGGCGAGAAAAACAATGTAGCTGACAAATATCCTGAAATAATTGAAGAGATGATTGATATATTTGCAAGCGCCAGAACTGCCGACCCAAATTGGCCACTTTTGGCAAAAGAAAAAAGGTGACAAAAAAGGTGACAGGTGACAGGTGACGAATGACTAATGACTAATGACGGGTGACGAATGACGAATGAAAACATGACCGACTTAAAACAGATTTGCGCACAGTTTGATTTCAAAGGAACTTTCTCCAAAGCATTTCCTTATGGCTCGGGCCATATCAATGATACTTACAAGGTGGAAACAATTGAAGATGATGAGTACAACTATATCCTGCAACGGGTAAATCACCATGTATTTAAGGATGTTCCGGGCTTGATGGAAAATATAGAAAGAGTTACTTCCCATATCAGAGAAAAGATGGAAGGAATTGAGGGGGCTAATCCGGATAGAGAAGTGCTGACGGTAATAAAAACCCTTGAGGGAAATGCCTATCATAAGGATGTGGAGGGAAATTTTTGGAGGATGTACATCTTTATCTGGGATAACAGAAGTTATGACCTGGTTGATACTCCGGAAAAAGCTTATGAGGGAGGAAGTATGTTTGGTAAATTCCAGGCCATGTTGGCTGACCTTCCGGGAAAGCCGCTTAATGATACAATTCCAAATTTTCACAATATCGAATGGCGGCTGGATACCTTTGAAGCTACCCTGAAAAAAGATCCTGTTGATCGGGCCAGTCAGATTCCTGAGGAGATAAAATTTGTGAGGGACAGGGCTGAGGAAATGAAAACTATTCTAAAATTGGGTCGCGATGGCCTTATACCACAACGCATTACACATAACGACACCAAATTCAATAACGTCCTCCTTGATCAAAATGATAAAGGATTATGCGTTATCGATCTGGATACCGTGATGCCCGGCTATGTTCATTATGATTTCGGCGACAGTATCCGGACAAGCACAAATACAGCTGCCGAGGATGAAGCAGACCTCTCCAAAGTTGAGATGGACATTAATCTCTTCGAGGCTTACGCCAAAGGCTTCCTGGAACATACCCGCGACACCTTAAATGAAGTGGAAATTGATCACCTGGCCTTTGCAGGAAAACTATTCCCTTTCATTATCGGCTTACGCTTCATCACTGATCATGTCGACGGCGATAATTACTTCAAAATCCATCACGAAGGGCATAACCTCCAACGCGCCAGGGCACAATTCAAGTTGCTGCAATCTATGGAGAGGCAGTTTGGTGAAATGAAGGCGATTGTTGATAAATGGAGGTGACGAGTGACGGGTGACGGGTGACGGGTGACGGGTGACGGGTGACGAGTGACGATCGACAATCCTATTTTGTAGAGATTTTTTGGTTTAATTTTCGGATTATTGCCTGTATCATCCGTCTTAAACTGGTCAATTCCTGCATGATTTCATCAATA
>JAUVKA010000313.1 GCA_030592205.1 Bacteroidota bacterium
AACAGGAGAATTTGATATTGTTATTACGGAGATTGGCGGAACTGTGGGAGATATTGAGTCGTTACCCTACATTGAATCCCTCAGGCAGTTAAAGTGGGAATTAGGCGATAGGGTTCTGGTTGTACATCTGACCCTTGTGCCATATCTTCGAGCAACGGGCGAGCTGAAAACTAAGCCTACTCAGCATTCTGTGAAGACTTTATTGGAGGAGGGAGTACAGCCAGATATCCTGGTTCTTCGGACTGAAAGGGAACTGGGGCCGGATGTCAGGAAAAAGGTGGCTCTTTTTTGCAATGTTCTCCTGCCTGCTGTTATTGAATCCAGAGATGCTTCAACAATTTATGAAGTTCCTCTGATGATGTATAAAGAGAAGCTTGATGAGATAGCATTGGAGAAGCTTAATTTACCTGGTACACAGAAACCGAACCTCAAACATTGGAAGGCCTTTGTAAAATCTATTAAGACCCCCAAGCACAGAACAAAGATAGGCTTAGTAGGAAAATATGTAGAATTACATGATGCCTATAAGTCTATTCATGAAAGCTTTATTCATGCAGGGGCTGTTAATAATTGCCGCGTAGAGGTGGAGTGGATTCACAGTGAACTTTTGGAAAACCCTAACTGGGAGGAGCGACTTCAGGGGCTTAATGGGATACTTGTGGCTCCGGGGTTCGGACACAGAGGTATAGAAGGGAAAATCAATGCTGCCCGTTATGCACGTGAAAATAATATTCCTTTTCTGGGTGTCTGTCTAGGAATGCAATGTGCTGTAATTGAGTTCGCACGTAACGTTTTGAAACTCCCTAAGGCTAATTCTTCTGAAATGAATCCAAATACTTCGGATCCTGTAATTGACCTCATGGAACATCAGAAGAAGATTACTGATAAAGGCGGTACTATGCGCCTTGGAGCTTATACATGTAAGATTAAACCCGATTCACTGGTTTCCAGTATATACAAAAAGGAAAGTATAAGGGAACGCCACAGGCATAGATACGAGTTTAATAACGAATATATGGCCCATTTTATAGAAAATGGGATGTCCCCGGCTGGGATAAATCCAGATAGTGGACTGGTGGAAATTATGGAAATCCCAGATCATAAATGGTTTATCGGAGTACAGTTCCATCCTGAATACAGATCTACTGTTTCTAATCCTCATCCACTTTTTGTCGATTTCGTTAAGGCAAGCATGAAATAATTCTTACTTTTGGCCCCCCAAGGGGAAAGATCTCCTGGTAAATTCTTGAAAAAGGAAGTATGGATAGAAAATCACTGATTGGATTATTACTGATTGGGGCCCTATTGGTCGTTTATAGTGTTTTTACCAGGCCGTCCAAAGAGGAATTGGCAGAGAGTCAACGAATAAGTGATTCTATTCAGAGGGTCAGAATCAAGCAGCAAGAGGAAGCAAAGCGTTTGTTGGATCTTCAAGAATCCGTCACTCCACCAGCAGTAGTAGTGCAGGATTCAGTTGCTACTATTGACCAATTGGAAAAACAATTAGGAGTTTTTGCCACTGCAGGTCAAGGAGAGGAAAAGATCATTGTTCTCGAAAACGACCTTATTAGAGTAAAGATAAGCAACCACGGAGGGCGTCTTGCTTCGGCAGAGCTAAAAGAATACCAAACACATGACAGTTTGCCTTTAATCCTTTTCGAGGAGGAGAATAGCAAATTTAATCTGCAGTTTTTTGCCGAAAATAAGTCGATTTTCACTCAGGACCTCTTTTTTGAGCCACAGTCTTCCGAAGAAAATATTGTAGTTAGCTCTGGTCCTAAGTCGGTTACAATGCGACTGAATGCAGGAACGGGCAGGTATATGGATTATATATATACTCTGGAACCGGATTCATATAAGCTTGGCATGCATATCAAAATGGTAGGCATGGATGAGATCCTGGGCAGGAACAACAGTTATATCGATCTGGATTGGTCTATGCCTCTTCGTCAACAGGAAAAGGCTCATAAGATTGAAAGCCAGTATAGTTCAATTTATTATAAATACTTCGAAGATGATGTCGGGCACTTGCAGTCTCGTAAAGCAGAAGGTGCAGAGGATCTGACAACTAAGGTTGAATGGGTTGGCTTTAAACAGCAGTTCTTTTCTACAGTCTTATTTACTGAGAAGGCTTTTTCCAGGGTTAGTATTAAGGTGGATGCCATGGAAGAGGATAGTGGTTATCTAAAGTATTGTTCTGCTCAGATAAGTATACCACTGGAAGGAGGAAGAGAAGAACTTATTCCATTGGCATATTATTTTCTTCCTAATCACTTTAAATCCCTGAAAGAATACAATCACGAGTTTGAAAGCCTTGTTGATCTTGGCTGGGACTTTATTTCCTGGATCAATAAGTGGTTTGTTATTAATATTTTCTATTTTCTTGAGACGAAAGTTGCCAGCTATGGTCTGATAATTATACTTCTGACAATCTTTTTCAAGCTTTTATTGCTCCCACTTAGTTACCGCTCATATATTTCCGGAGCCAAAATGCGCGTGCTAAAGCCTCAGTTGGATGAGATCACCAAGAAATTCTCTAAGGACAAAGCGATGGAGAAGCAGCAAGCTACCATGGCTTTCTACAAAAAAGTTGGCGTTAGTCCAATGGGAGGATGTTTGCCCAGCCTTATGCAAATGCCTATTTGGCTAGCTCTTTTTCGTTTTTTTCCAGCTTCTATAGAATTACGGCAAAAGTCCTTTTTGTGGGCTACTGACCTTTCTACTTATGATTCCATCCTGAATCTACCTTTTGAAATTCCTCTTAACTATGGGGATCATGTGAGTCTTTTCACCCTTCTGATGGCGGCATCAATGGTAATCAGTACCAAGATAAATATGCAGCAAACAGATACCGGTCAGCAAATGCCCGGGATGAAGATGATGATGTATATGATGCCGGTTATGATGCTATTCTTCTTTAATTCTTACGCTTCGGGCTTGAGCTTATACTACTTAGTATCCAACCTGATTACCTTTGGTCAGATGACTTTAATTAAGCGTAGTATTAATGAAGAGAAACTCCTGAAAAAGCTAACCCAGAATCAAAAGAAACCAGCTAAAAAATCGAATTTTCAAGCCAGGTTAGAGAAAATGGCCAAGGAGCGAGGAGCGCAACCAGCATCCAAAAAGAAGAAAAGATAGATATAAAAAAAGCCGGTATTTAACCGGCTTAAAATCTTGTATTCAGCACCGTTTTACTGGGCTCTGGCAATATATTTGTCTATTTGCCTGGCTTCATTCGATTCAGGATAGTCTTTTTTTATCCTTTCATAATGACTTAGAGCTTCGGATTTTTTGTTTTGAAGCTCAAGTAATTCCCCCGCTTTCTGCAAGTATAAAGGGGTAAGGAAGGTGTTGTCACTTAGATTGGCTGCTTTCAAATAATATTCCACAGCCTTATCAAAATCGTCAAGCTCTGCATATGAATCACCGATGGCCCCAATAGACACAGGCTTTACCATCTTGTCTTTTGATTTGAATGACTTCAGGTATTCTATTGCTTCTTCATATTGACCAAGATGCATGTATGATATTCCGGCATAATAACGAGCCAGTTTTGCAGTTTTGGTCATCTTGTAATTATCAATGATATCCAAGACTCCCAGGTAATTACCATCACCATTGAGAGCAAGATTAAAAGAATCTTTCTCAAAATACGACTCGGCCATAAAGATCTGGGCCTGAGCCTCATTTTCCTTTGGACTGACAATAAACTTTTTAACTCCCAGAAAGCCTGCAATAACTACAATAACAACTAAGACGATGATAGTCAGTGGTTTCTGGTTCTCTTCGATAGCTTTTTCAGTGCGACTTAATGCCTGTTCAACTGCCTCGAGGTTTTCATCGCCATGACCTTTCTTCTTGCTAACCATATACTTAAAATTTGATATTCTTAAAAAACACGCAAATGTAGAATTTTTACTCCGGTTAATAAAATAAATCATTGAAAATTTGGAATGGGATTTTATCTTTGATGCTTATATTAACCCGATTTTTACATTAGAAGGCTCCAAAGAAGCCGAACATATAATTTTTAGAAAAGAAAAGCCACATGCATCTGGAGAAATTAGCTCTGATAAACTTTAAAAACTACCAAGAACTGGAGATTGAACTTTCTTCGCGCATAAATTGTTTTGTGGGCAATAATGGTGAAGGAAAAACCAATTTGTTTGATTCAGTCTATTATTTATCATTTTGCAAATCATATTTTAATCCGGTGGACACAATGAATATCCGTCATGGGCAGGAATTCTTTATGATTCAGGGGAAGTTTAAGAAGAATGGGGATTCAGAGAATGTGTTTTGTAGTCTCAAGAAAAACCAAAAGAAAAAGTTCAAAAGAAATGATAAGGAATACCAGAAATTATCCGAACACATTGGTCTGATCCCTCTTGTTATGGTCTCTCCGGCCGACAGTAGCTTGATTTTGGAAGGGAGTGAAGAACGCCGTAAATACCTGAATGGAGTAATTTCTCAATTCGACAGGGATTATCTTAATGATTTTATAAAGTATAATAAGGTCCTTTTGCAGCGAAATAAACTACTCAAGGATTTTGTTCAGAAGAGATATTTCGAATCTGATTCGCTTGATGTATGGGATGATCAGCTGATTCACCTTGGAAATCTTATTTATGAGAGACGAGAGGCATTTATTCAGAAGTTGCTACCTATTTTTCAATACTATTACAATTTTATTGCTGATGGTCATGAACAGGTTGAGCTGATATATGATTCTCAGCTTAATGGGAACGAGTTTGATAAAATTCTTAGCAATGCTCGGGAAAAGGACAGATTTATGCAATTTTCCACGGTTGGGATTCATAAAGATGATCTTAAACTTATGTTGTCGGGGTATCCAATAAAAAGACAAGGTTCGCAGGGGCAGCAGAAAACATTTCTTCTGGCTTTGAAAATGGCGCAATACGATTTCCTTAAAAAGGTAAATAAGGTTAAGCCTATGATTTTATTGGATGATGTTTTCGATAAACTGGATAGAAATCGTGTTGCTCAAATTATAAAACTTGTTAGTGAGGATAACTTTGGACAGATATTCATTACTGATACCAACGAGCAGCATCTTGCTGATATTCTTGCAAAGATCCCGGTAGAACACCGTGTTTTCAGGGTTGAC
>JAUVKA010000275.1 GCA_030592205.1 Bacteroidota bacterium
ATAGGGTGCATTGGGATCAAACATATACCTGTAGGTGATATAATGCTTGGCGGACCTGGCTCCAATAGCCAACCAGATTTTACGCATTGGAGGATTAAAATCCCCCACCCATGAGAACTCAAGTTCGGTGTATTGTGGTTTTTGCTTTAAAGCATTCTCAATATGATAAATAAAACCTACTTCAATACCTTTTCTCTGGAATTTCGGAATAAGTCCCATTAAAACACCTCTTGCCCTGGTCATTTTTTTGGTTTTTACCATGTAAATTAATCTCAGTTTGTTCCATAAATTCAAATTCCCCTTGAATATTTTGAAAATCTGGTTCACATCAGGGTACATCAGGTAGATACCGATAGGTTCTCCTTCATGATACGCAAACCAAATAAAATCTTCTTCCAAAACAATTCGGGCATCCGTAAGGAATTTATGCACATAAGATGTTTGTAGTGGCTCGAAATTCTTTTTGAAACCTGCCCAGGCCTGATTGAATACAGTGGTAAAATCGATAACCTGTTGATCGAGATTCCTGAAATTCATATGCTCAAATTTGTAATCAGGATTTTTAACCTCTCGTTCTGCAACTTTCTTAAATCGCTCAGGAAAACCAGCTTTAATATCTAAATGGAAGCCTTCCTGCTTATAATATACCCTGAATCCGTAATTTTCAAATAAAGCCTGATAATAAGGTGGGTTATAAGCTATTTTATATGCCGGCTGAGTAAACCCATCGACTAAAAGTCCCCAGAACTTGTCTGTTTCCCCAAAATTTATCGGACCATCCATGGCTTCTATTTTCTGCTCCTGTAACCACGATTTAGCTGTATCGAATAATAGCTTTGCTGCATCCTGCTTGTCTATGCATTCGAAAAATCCGCATCCTCCGGTTGGCTGATCATTCTCATCCATGGTTTTACGATCATAAAAAGCGGCAATCCTACCGATAGCCTTTCCGCTATGATCATTCAGGATCCACCTTACAGCATCTCCATGTTTGAAATAGGGATTTTGTTTAGGATCAAAAACATTTTCAATATCCCTATCGAGGAAAGAAACCCAATTTGGATCATCCTTGTAAAGCATCCTTGTAACATCCAAAAAGGCTTTACGACTTCCTGCGTCTTCAACTTTAAGTATCTGCATAATTAACTCTTTATTTACTTCTTAATCCGGGTCAAATGTTCTTATTAGCTTTATTTTGTTGTTTTTCTTTAGCCCTGGAATGTTTCCATCTCCGGTGCGACCAAAGGTAATCTTCAGGTTTTTTTATAATAAGTTGTTCAAGTTTGTGCATATAGTTTTCTGTAATTTCGCCTGAGACTGTATTAACAGGGTCATCTTCAATTACTTTAAGCTTTGCAGTATAATAACCTCTCCTAAGCCTCTGAATATCGAAATAAACGACTGGTAACCGATAACTTCTCGCAAAGAATTCAGGACCTTTCATACACGGTGTATCCTGGTTAAGAAACTCCATCCAATGAGAACCTTTAGGATTTGACGGGCTTTGGTCTGCCCCAAAAAAATAGGCAGCGGGTTTATCATATTTTGCATTAAATACCTTTTTAACGTCTTCCTTTGCAACTAGTTCACTGCCCAATTTCTTACGATTTTGGCGTATATAAAAATCAATGGGCTTATTGGTCATTGGTGTATAGAAGGCAATTAGCTTATGTTTAAGCTGTAAAGGTGCTGCCATAATGCCCCATTCCCAATTAGCATAATGCGAGCCAACGCAAATTACATCCTTCCCCTTTGTGTACAGATCGTTAAGTACCTCAGGGTTGACAAAGACATACCGCTTCAACAAGTCCTTATTACTTAATGTTTGTCCCTTAATCCACTCTACCAGTAAATCACAAAGATTACGATAGAAACCTTTAATAATCTTTGTTTGCCCTTTCTGATCCAGATCAGGAAATGACCTGCTTATGTTCTGCCGTATAACCTTCTTTCGATAGGGTATAATGTAATAAAATATCTAATAGAGCATATTTGAAAAGCTGTACAATGCCCAAAAGGGTATTATAGCATACAAGCGGGTAAAAAAGAGAAATATGTAGTAAGAAATACGTTCCATGATGCTAAGTTAATTAGATTCTGCCAATAAATCCGGTGTTTAGTTCAGAATGTTTGGTGTCAATCCCGATAGCTATCCATGATATAAAGACAGAAAAAGCGGACAGTATGTATAAACACTAAATAAAATCTAATTGTTTTATTACTGTATTCTCCCGGCCATATGTTAAGGTTCCAACATAATCCGGGGATGTTGAGAATTCCCTGAAATTCCAATTTTCCTGCTCAAAGATTCCATTTACAGCAAGCTGCCTGATACGGTCTTTCTCAATAGCAAATTCAAGATTATCAGGAGATAAACGCATTCCCTCTCCTATGGCCTTCAGGTAGGATTCTTTAATGGTCCAGAAACGGAAAAAACGAGTGGTTCTTTCTCCGGATTTGCCATTAATAAATCTAATCTCCCTTGATGTGAAATTTCTTATTATCATTTCATCCAGATCAGGTAATGGGCGTATCTGCTCAATATCAATTCCCAGTTCGGAATCTCTTGAAAAAGCAATTGTGACGAACTTCCCGGAATTTGACATATTGAAATACAGACCCGGATCATCAATGGAATAAGGCTTCCCCTTTCTCCTTCTTCCAGTTTTCACCAATTTGGGTGGAATACCAAGGTATCCTGATAAAAGCATTCTTAGTGCACCCTGGCTAACAACCCAGGAATCTCTTGCCTGTTCAAAATCAAATAAGTGAACTTTGGTTAACTCCTTTTTAGAAAGCGTATTTTTGTATTCCACAAGCCTGGCAGGAGTAATATTAGTGGATACATTCCATACATGCAATTCACCAGGGGAAAGTAAGGGAAATTCTTCAGTGCTTTTACGAAGTAACTCTTTGATATATATCATTCAGATCTTACTTAAGCATTATCTGTTTCTGAAAGTTCCCCTCTGACAATATCCAATAATTCCTCTTTATTATCCCTGCAGAACATATGTCCGCCTTCTACCTCGTTAAAGGTGAAAGCAGAAGTAGTATGTTTTTCCCATTCCCTTATCTGTTCTTCATTAAAAACAGAGTCATCCTTACCGGCAAATGCAATAATAGGACAATCCAATGGGGCTGCGTCTTTATAGTCATAATTTTTGCCCAGCAGAATATCTGCTCTTAAGGATGGTAACATCTCATTAAACACCTGATCATTCTCCAGAATTGAATCCGGAATTTCGAGTGATTTCAGATGTCCTTTAATATTTGAAACATTCTTTTCTTTATATACCTCATCCGGGTGAATGGCTTTTAGGAATTGGAAATCACTCTCAAGATGAGCGGCTTTGGCTCCTCCAACCATAAATTTAACAGGATGTACATCTAAATTATCTCTCAGGTACCTGACTAATTCAAGGGCGATCCATGAACCCGAACTATGACTATAGAACGCCACCGGTGTAGTAAGAAGTGGCTCCATTACTTCGGCCAGTTTCTTAATCAACTCATTCACATTGGTGAATGGTTTCTCATCTCCCCGCTCTTCTCTGCCAGGAAACTGAATAGCACAAACTTCAAGCTTGTCAGGTAGGAGTTCGGGCCATTGGTTGAAAATCGAAGCACCACCGGCAAAGTAAGGGAGACAGAATAAACGCAGGCGCGGATTATCGACTTTCCTAGTCCTGATGATCCATCTGTCCAGTTCGCTCTTAACTTCTGCATCTACTTTGTCAGCACCACCTGCCCCCATTATTTCATCAATGATCTGATCTGACATTTCCTCCATTGAGGGGCCTCTCATGATCTTCATCATAGAGTAATCTATGGAGACATTGCTCTGGATCCAGTTGCGTATCTGATTAGCCATCAGCGAGTCAAGGCCATATTTGGTGACCGGTTCAATTGTTTCAAGTTTATCTGGTACTGTACCCAATACCCTTGCGAAAGTATCTTTGAGCTGATCAAGGAAGATCTCATTTCTCTCTTCGGGTTTAGCATCAAGAAGAGTTGACCTTAAAGCCCCATCTCCGGTTCCCGCAGCGCTTCCTGCAGAAAGCTCTTTTTCACTTACCAGATGGGCAAAACGACTTGAGTTAGAAGAATGCGGGTAGAATCCACCTATCATTTCCCAATCAGAATCTGTTCCAACACGCTGGACTGGATTATTGAGTAACATTTGTTCCAGGATCCATGTTGCTTGTTGTATAGAAAAAGTCTTCCAACCTTGCTTATAAAGTAATTCACCAACAACACCACTTTGGGCAGCGTTTCTTGCCACGAAACCAACATCACCTATAACACCCCACTTTATAGTTGTAGCCGGCAAACCCTGCGCCCTTCTCCATTGAGAGAAGTTATCAAGGAAGCTATTCGCCCCAACATAGCTCACCTGTCCCGGATTACCATAAACAGCCGAGATAGATGAATAGCAAATGAAGTGATCAAGATCCATATCTTTTGTTGCTTCATGAAGCATCCAGGTACCCAGCGCTTTTGGCCGGAACACCTTCATATAACGCTCATAATCAATCTCCGGAATACTTCCATCATCGAGAACCATTGCAGCATGCTGAATTCCTTTTATTGGAGGCATTTTATCAGCTATTTCTTTGAAAACCCTGTCAACATCTGCCTGATTATCAATACTTCCTTTGGCTATCATAACATTAACGCCCTTAGCCTCCATCTTCTTAACAATATTAGCCTCGAATTCAGTCTTAGTGCCACTTCTACTCAAAAGAACAAGATTTTGGGCTCCTTTTGTAGTCATCCATTCCGCTACTGACAGTCCAAATCCGGAGGCACCACCCGATATCAGGTAAGTAGCATTTTCCTTAAATTTGATTTCAGTCGGTGGGGCAATATCAACTTCACCTTCCATTGACACTACAATCTTACCAATATGCCGGGCACCACCCATAAACTGGAAAGCATCAGCCAGTTTCGCAATTGGGAATACAGTTACAGGGTGGGGGGCAAAGTTGTTATTAACAAAGTAGTCGATAGACTCCTGGAATAAACGTCCGCCAAATTCTGGTTTTTGTTTAAATAATCTGTCAACATCCACCCCGAAGTAAGTCAGGTTATTTCCGAATGGTTGAAGCCCCAACTTGCTGTTTCTGTAAATATCAGTTTTACCGATTTCAACAAATCTACCATAGGATGCAAGGCATCTGATACTTTTATAGATAGCTTCACCTGATAAGGAATTGAGAACAACATCAACACCTTTTCCC
The DNA here is from genome assembly GCA_030592205.1 of Bacteroidota bacterium. Lineage (GTDB taxonomy): Bacteria > Bacteroidota > Bacteroidia > Bacteroidales > UBA12481 > JAUVKA01. The sequence continues at coordinate 5,244 of JAUVKA010000275.1, forward strand.
TTTGTTTTCTCCATGATCTCATCTGCAAAAGCCAGGGTTCTTGAGTTCATGATATTTTCCGGTTTAACACCCAGGCCAATAATATAATCCCGCTTCTCCTGTGTACTTACAGTTGCGTAGATCTCAGCACCCACAGTCCTGGCAATATTGATTGCCGCAATCCCAACACCACCGGCAGCAGCATGGATCAGTACTTTTTCTCCTTTTTCCAATCTGCAATGATGTATCAATGAGAAATAGGCAGTTGTGTAAACCACAGGTAAACTTGCCGCTTCATGCCAATTAGTCTTGGCAGGTTTTTGTACACAGTGTACACCATATGGATAAGCAAATCCTCCCAGACATGAGGGAGCTGTAGCAATCACTTCATCACCAACTTTTACATTTGTCACATCAGGTCCGACCGCTGTAACAAGCCCTGCACATTCCAGTCCGAAGGTCCTTCCAAACAAACCACCTTCAACCGCAGCATCAGAAAGCAGGCCCATAGCAATCATAATATCCCGGAAGTTTAAAGCAGATGCCTTATTCTGAACCTCCACTTCATTATTTGCTGGTATTCTTCTCTCACTTTCCCTAAGGACAACATTATCAAGTACACCAT
>JAUVKA010000243.1 GCA_030592205.1 Bacteroidota bacterium
AAGCTTCTGTTGCTGTGGAGGCATGGTTTCGTCCTCATCAATTTCCCCTTTTTCGAAATCAAAATCAGAATTTGTCGAGTAAACAACCCCAAGCCGATCTTTCCAGTCTTTTGCCATTGCTGTCTTTTTTTTACGAAATAACAAAAAGCAGATGGATTTTTCCATTTCGACCTAAAAAATGCATCTATTATAATAAGGATAACTATGTGAACTCCATGATAAATACCGCGTGGTAAAATTATTGAAAAAACCTTTATAACGATGATTACTTCCGAACAAACTCCTCCAGCACTTTTAACCCTAGCTCAAAATCAGAACGACCTAATCCAATTCGCACCCTGTTTTTTTCATAGCCGTAAACACTTGATGGCAGAAGCATCGCCCCGGTTTTCTTTGTCAGACAGCGGCAAAAATATTCCACCTCATATCTCACAAAAATTTCTGGGAATGCTACTGACCCAGCCTTTGGAGCGATCCAGCGGATGAAATGAGGATTTCTCACTGCAAATTCTTCCATCAGATCGATATTTTTTCCAATTATCTCCAGGTTCCTTTCTACAATCCTTTTTCTATTTCTTAAGGCAATCAGGGAAAGAATTTCTGATGGACCGGGTGGGCAAATAGTTGTATAATCTTTATATGACTGAAGACGACTAATAATCTCAGGATCATGTACAATCAACCAACCCAGTCGAAGTCCGGGCAGAGCGAAACTCTTCGACATCCCGCAGAGAGTCAGGGAATTTTTATAAACCTCACAAACTGATGGTAAACGATCATCCTCCTTGTATTCCAGGAAGCGATACATTTCATCTGAAAACAAAAGAATATTTCTCTCCTCAACCATAGAAATTACCCGGTCAAAATCACTTCTGCTCAAATGGGCTCCGGTAGGATTATGCGGGAAATTAATGACCAGCATTCGTGTTTTATCAGTAAGAAGGCTCTCCAGTTCACCTACCGAAAATTGATTATTATCATCAGGCTCCCACCTACCAACTTTACATCCCTTACTAACTGCAATCTCATACAATGATTGGTATCCGGGAAACGTAGTGATCACCTCATCACCTTCATTAAGTAATGTCTGCATACTGATAAAAATCCCCTCCTCAGGATTAGTGACCATTACCTGATCGGGCTGAACACCATCATACATACAGGCAATTTCCTCCCTGAGAGCAGGTATGCCAAGCGACTCCGTGTAGGATAGCTTCAGATTACTCCACAGACCTAAAGCCTCCGGATCAGCCATATTCAACAACTTCTGCATTGCCAAAGGCTCACAATCAGAGCTGCTTAGTAGATACTTGGCCGCAAATTCAAATTCAGCAAAGTAGCGTTCGAGAATGAAGTCATTAATTGGCATAGGAATTCAGTTATTCAGTTATTCAATAATCTAAGATACAAAGATTATCGGGGACAACCCACAACTCGCAACCAATTGATAAACCAGTTCTATTATTGTATTTTTAGATTTTATTATCCTGAGCAATGCATAAAACCTGATTGTCATGAAAAAAAATTTTTACCTCTTAGCTTTCCTTGGATTCTTCTCCTGCACAAACCAGATTCAATATGAAGAAACTGATCTTAAGCTCTGGTATGAGCAGCCTGCAAAATCCTGGAATGAAGCCCTACCCGTGGGTAACGGACGCTTAGGTGCCATGGTGTTCGGTACAGTTTCGCGTGAACGGATACAGTTCAATGAAGAGACTCTCTGGACCGGTGAGCCCCATAATTATGCTCATGAGGGTGCTTATGACTATCTGGATTCAATCCGTCAATTTCTTTTTAAAGGTGAACAACGGAAAGCTGAGAATCTGGCCTCGGAAAAATTCATGAGCGTTCCTCTCCGACAGATGGCATATCAACCCTTTGGAGATCTTATCATTGAGTTCCCAGGACATGAAGAATATACTGATTATACAAGGCTGCTGGATATTCAGAACGCCGTTGCAAGAACTACTTACAAAGTTGGCGATGTCACATACACCCGGGAGGTATTGGCCAGTGACCCCGACCAGGTAATTGCTGTTCAGCTTGATGCAGATCAAAAGGGTGCATTGGGTTTTCATATTGTAATGAATTCTCCCCACGAGCAATCAGAAGTGATGACAGATGGTAATCAACAAACACTTTATGTTGATGTAAAAGATGGAGCCCTAAAAGGTATAGCGCGAATTGAAGTTAGAACAAAAGGTACCCTGATTACACATGATTCCCACATTGAGGTTAGTGATGCTACTTCTGCTACAATCTATTTATCTGCCTCTACCAACCACGTATCTTATCAGGATGTAAGTGCAGACCCGGAAGAAGAGCTAAGTGAGAATTTGTCCAATCTTAATGGTGTGTCCTATAAAAAGGTGAGGGAGAAACATCTTGCTGATTATCATAAATATTTTAAAAGATTTAATCTTGATTTTGGCTCAAACGGAAGAGAAGCCCTGCCAATGGACAAACGTCTTCATAAATTCATGGAGTTTCCTGAAGATCCACAGCTTGTTGCGCTCTATGTACAATACGGCCGTTACCTTATGATTTCCTCTAGTCGACCCGGCACCTATCCTGCCAATTTACAGGGTATATGGAATAAAGATCTGAAGCCTGCCTGGGGAAGCAAATATACTTGTAACATCAATACTGAAATGAATTACTGGCCGGCAGAACTGACGAATCTGTCTGATTGCCACGATGCATTATTCAATATGATCGAAGAGGTTGCCCAAACTGGCAAAGAAGTGGCAAAAGTTCATTATAACTGTGATGGCTGGGTTCTTCACCATAACACAGATATCTGGAGAGGATCAGCACCTATCAATGCTTCGAACCACGGCATCTGGCTGGGAGGTAGCGGTTGGCTATGCAGCCATTTATGGGAACATTACCTTTACACCAGAGATATTGATTTTCTGAGAGATAGAGCCTGGCCCCTATTGAAGGGGGCAGCTACTTTCTATTCCCAATTCCTGATTGAGGATCCAAAAACAGGATGGCTGATTAGTACACCATCCAATTCTCCGGAAATTGGAGGATTAGTTGCAGGTCCAACCATGGATCATCAAATAATCAGATCTCTTTTCAAGGCATGTATTGAAACGTCGGAAATTCTGGGTGTGGATAATGATTTTGCAGATTTGCTCAGAGATTTGACTCCTAAAATTGCCCCAAATCAGATTGGCCAGTACGGTCAACTACAGGAGTGGATGGAAGACAAGGATAACCCGAATAACCACCACCGCCATGTATCACATCTATGGGGAGTAACTCCTGGTGCAGACATCACTTGGGAAACCTCTCCTGAAATTATGAAAGCTGCCATGCAATCCCTTATTTACCGAGGTGATGATGGAACCGGCTGGAGCCTTTCCTGGAAAATCAATTTCTGGGCGCGCTTTATGGATGGCAACCATGCCTACGAACTGATTAAACTGCTTTTCAGAGTTAAAGAAGATGGCAATAACACTATACGTGGGGGCGGATCATACATCAACCTTTTTGATTCTCACCCGCCTTTCCAGATAGATGGGAATTTTGGTGCACCTGCAGGTATGGTGGAAATGCTGATGCAATCACACCAGAATGTTATAGATTTGCTGCCGGCACTTCCGGATGCTTTACCGGATGGATCAATATACGGCGTTTGTGCAAGAGGAGGATTCGAACTCTCATTCAGCTGGAAAGAAGGGATTTTGACGGATGTTTCGGTTCTATCCAAAGCCGGAGAGCCTTTACGCATAAGGTATAAGGGCGAGGTTCAAGAGATGGAGACGGAGAAGGGCGAAACCTACGATATTACTTTTTAATTATGAATTGTAAATTATCAATTATAAATTAATCATTGACCATTAACCATTAATAATTCAATACTAACCATTCACCTTTTAGTAAAATGAAAGCATCTGTGAAAGCCATAGTATCAGCCATGATAATAATCTTTGCTGCCTGCTCAACCGATAATAGCGATAAGCCAAACATCATCCTCGTTATGACCGACGACCAGGGGTTTGGTGATCTATCCTCTAATGGAAGCCCGGATGTGTTTACTCCTAATATTGATTTACTTCACGAGCAAAGTATAACTTTCTCCGACTTCCAGGCCAGCCCGACCTGTGCACCAACACGGTCGGCTATCATGACAGGCCGCGCCCCGTTTAAAAATGGAGTTACTCATACAATAAATGAGCGCGAAAGAATGAGTCTTGAAGCCACTACAATAGCCCAACTATTGCAGGCAAACGGCTATACTACAGGCATTTTTGGCAAATGGCATTTGGGTGATGAGGAAGAGTATCAGCCTGACATGCGAGGATTCGACCGAATGTTTATTCACGGTGCAGGCGGTATAGGCCAATCATACTCCTGCTCATGCGCCGATGCCCCCGGTAACAGCTATTTTGATCCCGTAATCAAAAATCAAAGTGTTTTTGTAAAAACTGAAGGCTTTTGCTCTGATGTGTTTTTCGATGAGGGAATGAGGTGGATAAAAGAGAACGCAGATAAAGATCAGCCTTTCTTTGCCTACATAGTAACTAACGCCCCACATAGTCCCTACCTGGCACCCGACTCCTTCAAACAGAAATTTGCTGAAGAAGGATATGGAGCACAGGCCCAGGGCTTTTACGGTATGATTGAAAATATCGATTATAATATGGGTAGATTAATGACTGCATTGGAAGACTGGAACCTGGAAGAAAATATCATCCTTATCTTCATGTCTGATAATGGCAAAGCCTTATCAGTCGACAGAGGAAGACCCGACGGAAAAATAGTAAAACAATATAATGCAGGTATGCATGGCTACAAAGGAACAACCTACGAGGGAGGAACCCATGTGCCATTCTTTATCCGCTGGCCGGGACACTGGGAGGGAAGCAGGGAAATTCCTCAACTGGCTAATCATTTTGATATTTATCCTACCCTCGCGGAGATAACCGGTTCAACTATCCCTGATGGAAAAGAGTTGGATGGACGCAGCTTGCTTCCATTGATAAGAGATCCGGAAGTTGAATGGCCCGACAGATACAGAGTTTTCCACCAGGGGCGATGGCCCATAGGCGCCGAACCAGATTCATTTAAATATACGAAGTTTGCTGTGAGAAATGAGCGTTTTCGTCTCGTGGGAATGAAGGAATTATATGATGTCCAGGCCGACCCTGGGGAAACTATCAATGTTTTCGAACAGTATCCTGAAATCGTGACTGAATTGATGAAAGAATATGAAAAATGGTGGTCTGAAGCCCGCCCTCTAATGGTTAACGAATTCGTACCCATGAGTAAGGAAAAACCATATCATGTGATGTATAACGAACAGATGAAGAATGAGGGAATTATTCCCTGGGATAAACCGAACTTTCAGTAAGGCGCAAGGCTCAGGTAAGTATCAAACAAAAAGAATTAAGATTAAAGGAAACAAAGAATTGTTTATCTTTCCCGGCTAATCAACAATTCAACAATTCAACAATTCAACAATTCAACAATTCAACAATTCAACTATGACACTATTCACATCAGAAAACCTGTTAATAGAAAGAACAAAAAGTGGCACTCCACTGATAAAAGCTAAATCTGATAAAGATATATACTTTGGCCTGGGGTTCTGTCATGCTACCGACAGAGGTATGCAGATGATGATGATGAAGATTTTGGGCAAGGGAATTGCTTCTGAACATCTTAGCGGTGATGATGAGATGTTTGAAATTGATAAATTTTTCAGGAGAATGAACTGGCATAATGAACTGGAGGCGGAAACCAAAAAACTTAATGCTGCCCACAGTGATTTATTACAAGCATATTGCGATGGGGCAAATGCAGCTTTTGCAAAGAACAAGCCGTGGGAACTTAATATACTTCTGGGATATAAGAATTTTACCTGGGAAAAAGCTGATGTTGCTCTAATGGCGCGAATGACGGGTTACCTGACTTTAGCCCAATCTCAGGGAGAAATTGAGCGATTATTTGTAGAAATGGTACAGAAGGGAGTAAAGAAGAATTTGCTTAATGAGCTATTTCCAAATATGCTCGGCGACTCCGATGAGGATCTGCTGAAAAAAATCAAACTAAATGAAAAAATTATTCCTGACGGAGTGAAATGGAATGTTGCAAGCTCAGCATTTATGGCCTCCAATAACTGGGTAATTACAGGTAATAAAACCAGCTCAGGCTCAACAATGCTAGCTAATGACCCACATCTGGAAATTAACAGGTTGCCATCAATTTGGTATGAATTAAGCATACAAAAAGGTGAAAGATATGCTTTCACAGCAACAATGCCAGGGATTTCAACCATGCTAATCAGCCGGACAAATAATCTGGCCTGGGGGGCAACTTATTCATTTATGGATGCCACTGATTCATGGATTGAACAATGTAAAGAC
>JAUVKA010000249.1 GCA_030592205.1 Bacteroidota bacterium
TGGTCATTATTGGTATTTGAGCATCATTATTCTTTGTGTAGGATACAAAATGATAATATAGATACTATAATAACTAATCCTTTTTTGGTAATTGAGGTGGCTTTTCTACTTTTACTGTCCAATTAATCTCAAATCTCTATGAAAAAACGTTTACTGTTTACTATGTTGGCCGGACTCTTATTCCCTTTTATTTCGATGGCGGGAGAGGCCGACCTGGAAGTGCCTGACTTAGCAGGTGCTACTTTCTTCGGAGGAGCTATTAACGGATGGCAATTGCTGCTGTACGGGATGGTTATTGTGTTAGTGGGACTATTCTTTGGTTATTATCAATTTATCAGGATCAAAAAACTTCCCGCTCATAAATCAATGCTTGATGTTTCACATATCATATATGAAACCTGTAAGACATACCTGATTCAGCAGGGGAAGTTATTAATAATCTTATTTCTTATCGTAGGTACTGCCATAACTTATTATTTTCTTGCACTTAGTGGAATGAAACTCCCCAGGGTTATCCTGATATTGTCATGGTCAGTTCTGGGAATTCTTGGATCCTACGGTGTAGCCTGGTTTGGGATCAGGATTAATACTCTGGCAAACAGTCGTACAACTTTTGCTGCACTTAAGGGGAAGCCATTTGAAATGGCTTCTATACCTCTTCAGTCAGGGATGAGCATTGGCTTGTTATTAATATGTGTCGAATTAGTGATGATGATCGCTATTCTATTATTTGTTCCCGGTGAAGCTGCCGGAGCCTGCTTCATAGGTTTTGCCATTGGTGAATCACTCGGAGCCAGTGCTCTTCGTATTGCCGGTGGAATCTTCACGAAAATTGCTGATATCGGGGCTGACCTGATGAAGATCGTCTTTAATCTTCCTGAGGATGATCCCAGGAATCCTGGTGTAATTGCCGATTGTACCGGTGACAATGCTGGTGATAGTGTTGGCCCAACAGCCGATGGTTTTGAAACTTATGGTGTTACAGGGGTTGCATTGATCTCATTTATAATTTTGGGTGTTTTTGAAGTTGATTACCAGGCTTCATTAATAGTATGGATTTTTGCTATGCGACTTCTTATGGTCGTGACCTCAATGGTTGCCTATTGGATAAATCACGGATATAGTAAATCAAAATATGGACGTTCAAAAGATTTTAATTTTGAAAATCCTCTTACCACTCTGATTTGGATCACTTCTATTATTTCAATATTAGTTACTTACATTGCAAGTTGGTTATTACTGGGAGATGCCATTGCCGTTGGTCTATGGTGGAAATTGGCATCTATTATCAGTTGTGGAACCCTGGCGGCTGCACTTATCCCTGAACTTACCAAGGCCTTTACAAGTTCTAAATCCCGACATGTTCAAGAGATTGTGACAGCAAGCCGGGAAGGGGGAGCTTCACTAAATATCCTGTCGGGATTAGTTGCCGGAAACTTCTCTGCCTTTTGGAAAGGCTTGGTATTTGTTGTTTTGATGTTTGTTTCTTTTGTGATTTCTAACCAGGATTTAAATATCCTGATGGCTTACCCCTCCATTTTTGCCTTTGGTTTGGTAGCCTTTGGATTTTTGGGAATGGGACCTGTAACTATTGCTGTTGACAGTTATGGTCCGGTTACTGACAATGCTCAATCGGTTTTTGAATTGTCACAGATTGAATCTATTCCTGACATCAAAGAATCCATTAAAAATGAATTTGGTTTTGAACCGGATTTTAAGGGAGGGAAACATTATCTGGAAGCAAACGATTCTGCCGGGAATACATTTAAAGCCACTGCAAAACCAGTTCTGATTGGTACGGCTGTTATCGGGGCTACTACTATGATCTTTTCTATTATTCTTATTTTGGAAAATCTTGGAATGCTGAGTATCTCCCTGACAGATGCACCTGTTATTCTTGGATTTATTACAGGAGGGGCAGTGATATACTGGTTCTCCGGTGCATCAATGCAAGCTGTTACTACCGGTGCATACCGTGCAGTGGAATTCATAAAAAACACGATTGATCTGACTAAGGATAAAGCTGATGTTGAGGATTCTAAAGCGGTTGTAAAGATTTGTACTCAATATGCCCAGAAGGGTATGTGGAACATATTTATTGTCGTGTTTACCCTCACCCTGGCTTTTGCATTTTTTGATCCTAACTTTTTTGTTGCATATCTTATCTCTATTGCTATTTTCGGACTTTTCCAGGCAATGTACATGGCTAATGCCGGAGGTGCATGGGATAATGCCAAGAAAGTTGTGGAGGTAGATCTGAAAGAGCAGGGAACCCCGCTTCATGAAGCTGCTGTAGTGGGAGATACTGTTGGAGATCCCTATAAAGATACTTCCTCTGTTGCCTTGAACCCAATTATTAAATTCTCAACCTTATTCGGATTGCTGGCAGCAGAGATATCGATCGAAATGCATTTGCATGCAGCAGAAAAAGGAATCGCGAATATTGCTCCATATATTGGACTTGGTTTCTTGCTTATCGGACTCATCTTTGTTTACAGGTCATTCTACAGTATGCGGATTAAATCGTAAAGTGAGAAGTGTTGGCTATAATGCCGGCGATTTCGATAATGACAATATAAATGGGTTGGGCCGGCTTTTACGCCGGCCCTTTTTCGTGTCAGAATTTTTTTAGACGGAATTCCTCTCCATCAAATTCCCCATAAGTAAAATGGGTAATCCAGTCGCCAAGGATGATCATTCTGGTTTGCTTATTCAGCTCATAGTCTACCGGGCAATGCCGGTGACCAAAAACTATGAAATCAAGCCCTTCCTCAAGCAAGTTCTCCCTTGAGAATACTACCATGGGCTCTTTTTCTTTCTCGAAAGGTTTTGTCCCATGAACCATCCTGCTGTGTTTTGACCAAGCGGATGCCAGCCAGAAGGCAAAATTGGGATGTAACCTTGAAAAGAGCCACTGAAGGCTTTTGTTAGTAAATAAATTTTTTAGAAACAGGAATTTGCGGTCGGATCTGTTAGATTCATCTCCATGTACGAGGAAAAACTGTTTAGTTCCAATTTCGGTAATCAGTGCCTCCCTGTGTATCTCAAGTCCAATTTCTTCTTCAAGATATTTGTATGCCCATATATCGTGATTTCCAATAAAATAATGGATATCCACTCCTCTGTCAGCTAATTCAGCAAGTTTTCCAAGAAAGCGAACATACCCTTTAGGCACTACTGAGCGGTATTCGTACCAGAAGTCAAACATATCCCCCAAAAAGTAGATAGCCTCAGCTTCATCAGATATTTGATCTAATAAAAGAACAAGCTTTTTTTCTCTTTCAAGGCTTTCGATCCGGTTGGGAAACCCCAGGTGGGCATCGGAAAGGAAAAATATTTTCTTTGCACCTTTCACACTGTTATTTCATAAGTTCTTTGAGCTTTTCTTCCAGGGCTGGTCCCCTCAGGTTGCGTGCAATGATCTTTCCCTCAAGATCAAGAAGAAAACTGGCTGGGATACTTTGTACACCATATTTTTTTGCAGCAATCGAACTCCAATATTTGAGGTCACTTACATGAGTCCAGTTCAGCTTGTCAGCTTCAATGGCACGTACCCATTCCTCCCGGGTACGGTCGAGGGATACCTGGAAGATCTCAAAACCCTTGCTCTTATAATTTGCGTAGGCTTTCACCAGGTTCGGGTTTTCGCGTCGACAGGGACCACACCAGGCAGCCCAGAAATCCAGCAAAACATACTTACCCCTGAAAGAGGACAGAGAGATGGCTTTCCCATCAGGATCAGCTAATTCGATTTCAGGAGCAATTGATCCGAGTGCAGTTGATTGCCCTGAGTTGGCAGCCATTTTCTTTTCAGCCTGAACCCCCTCAACGAAATTGTGTAGTGTGGCAACAAGGGAGGATTCAGGATATTTTTTCGACAATGCGGCATCAACTTTCGAAAAATAGGAAAAATCAAGCTGTGAGCTTAAGATTGGTTGATTACCCAATTGGTGCGACAGAGCCAATAAGCTGGCAGGAGATTCGTAATGCCGGTCAATAAATTCTGTGATATAGATTTTTTGATTAGTTTTCAATTCCTCATATTTACTTTGCAGCCAACTATCTAATTGTGGGCCTGCTTCGGAACCTTGTCTTTCATAGTATATTTTACTCAAGGAATCCAATTCAAGGGAAGCTTTTCGCATTTCGGAATTCAATTCCCAAACCAGTTTTGATTCCTTGGATCCGCTAATTTTATAACTATCATTGAAATTTTCTTTATTAGCGGAAATTTTAAGCTTCTGGCCATTTAGCAGCAGCAATGAAATATACTGATTATCAGAAGTTAGCATAAACAAGAAACGGGGGTTTCTGGCAGTATCAGAAAATTCAAATCGGCCATTTTCATCCAGAATTATTGTTTGGATTTTTTGCATCGAATTATTATACAGTTCCTGAATAACCAGGCTGTCATTCTCCCATCCGGTCATTTGTCCGGAAACAGTGAAGCTGTCAGCAGCTGCTTTTCCTGAAACCGGGGAGTCGCCAGACCCGCCACATTGCCAAGCCGTCAGGGAAACAATTATTATTAATGTAAAGACCTTGATTTTATTTACCATAACCTTATAATTTTACAGGGCACAAATGTATTGATTTTTTTTACTTTTGTGGAAATTTCCGAATAGGTGAAAGTATATACACAAACAGATGATTTGTCCATAAAGAATGCGGTTGTTACAATTGGCGTTTTTGACGGTTTGCATCGTGGTCATCAAAGCTTACTCGAGCTTCTAAGGTCAAAGACAATTGAGGAGAGGGGAGAGTCAGTAGTGATTACTTTCTGGCCACACCCACGAAAAGTCCTTGGACAAGCGGACAAGAATTTTTTATTGCTAACCACAATAGAAGAAAAAAAACACCTTTTGGAGAATTGGGGTATTGATCACCTTTTGATCCTTCCATTCACCAAAGAATTTGCTGAACTCAACAGCCGGGAGTTCATTCTGGAAATCCTGGTTAAAAAGATTGGGATGAAGTACCTGGTGATAGGAGATGACCATCGCTTTGGTCATGATAGGGAAGGAGGAAGTGAAATCCTTTCCGAGATGGGACGGCAATATGGGTTTCAGTTTACAAGCCTGAAATCCTGTATTGATAAGCAGTCAAGAATTTCAAGCTCTCTGATCAGGTCGGCCCTAAGAGCAAGTGATCTTGAGGAGGCTAACAAACTGCTGGGATTTCCATATTTTATGTTCGGTGATGTGATAGAAGGGAATCAGTTGGGTCGAAAGATTGGTTTCCGGACAGCCAATATTGCCTGCTGCAGTGATAATAAACAAATTCCCGAGGAAGGCGTATATGTGGTTAAGGTGGATATCGGGAATGAGCAATTTGGCGGGATGTTAAATATTGGCACAAGACCTACTGTTGATCACACGATGAAAAAAAGTATAGAAGTTCATATATTTGATACTACTCGCGATCTGTATGGAAAAAGACTTAAGGTGAGTTTTCTTCACAGGTTGAGAGATGAGATGAAATTTAAAAATACTGATGAGCTAAGGCTTCAGCTGGAGATGGATCGGGAAAATGCTCTGGCAATACTTGGATTGCCTGCTTATCAAGGAATAAAAAAACCTTTAAAAGATTAACAATGATTGATACTCAGATAAAACAAGATTATAAGGTTCAGGACCTTAGCCTTGCCGATTGGGGAAGGAAAGAGATTCAACTTGCAGAAGCAGAGATGCCGGGATTAATGGCTCTCAGAGCAAAATACTCTGGCAAAAAGCCTCTGGCAGGAGCGAGAATTATGGGTTCCTTGCATATGACTGTACAAACGGCAGTGCTTATAGAAACATTAGTGGCTATGGGAGCCAGTGTTCGCTGGGCAAGTTGTAATATTTTTTCCACTCAGGATCATGCTGCAGCTGCCATTGTAAAAGTTGGAGTTCCCGTATTCGCCTGGAAAGGAGAAACTCTGGACGAATACTGGTGGTGCACCCTTCAGGCCTTGAGATTCCCTAATGGCCAGGGACCTCATTTAATCGTTGATGATGGAGGTGATGCAACCCTGATGGTTCATGAAGGTATAGCTGTAGAGAAAGATCCCAACTTATTAAACAAAGCAGTTGATGCCGAAGATGAAGTAAGTCTTTTGAAATTGCTGAAGAATACCCTGGAGGTGGATCCTGGTTTTTGGACCGATAGAATGAGTGAAATTCGTGGAGTTTCTGAAGAGACAACAACAGGAGTTCATCGGCTTTATCAGATGCTGGATAAAGGTCAATTGCTTTTCCCGGCGATAAATGTGAATGATTCGGTGACTAA
>JAUVKA010000187.1 GCA_030592205.1 Bacteroidota bacterium
CGAACGATAACTATATTCTTTTCAGGTATAGCAAAAACATACTGGCCTTTTAAGCCACGCATATAATATACCATAAGACCATCGTGCTTATGAATCCACCAATGCCATCCATAGTAGTCAACCTCATTATCATATCGGTCTATTAAATGACTTGCCGGTGATAAAGCATTAGACAGATAATTCTCAGAAACGAGTTGCTTCCCATTCCATTCTCCTTTATTCAGGATCAACTGACCAAAACGAGCAAAATCCCTGGCATTGGAATTAAAACAGCAAAAAGCTTTTTCCACACCATTCATTTCATCAAGCGACCACCAGGCATCTTGCCTGGCACCCATTGGCTTCCAAAGTTCTCGCGAAGTAAAAGCACTGATTGACATTCCAGTGGCATTTTCAAGAATCAAGGCCAATAATTGTGTGTTACCGTTTTTATATTGAAAACTTGTTCCAGGCTCAACATCAACTACCTGATTAAGTGCCAGATCATATAGATTATTACCGTAATAAGCTTTTGCTGTATGTGAAAAAGGATTGAAATAAGAGTCAGTCCAACTCAAGCCTGAGCTCATTTCTAATAAATGACGTATGCTGACATTAGCCATATCTCCATCCGCAAATTCAGGAATAAAATCACCTATTGACTGGTCAACAGAAAGGATATAGCCCTTGTCGATTGCTATACCAACAAGCAGGCTAACAATACTTTTCGACATAGAAAAGGAAGAGGATTTAGATTCTGCTGAATAAGCCTCCCAATACTTTTCAAATAAAATTTTTTCATTCTGAATAACCAGGAAAGCAACTGTTTTGTACTTTTTGATATCATCCTCATAAACAAGTGGGATATCCATGTTATCAAATCCGCTTACCTCTTCCCATGGGTCAAAATTCCCAGCAATAACTGTACGGTTATCGAATAATCTATAATCATCAATATTGGCATACTGGTATAAAAGGGCATTACGCAGATACTCAGGAGAAAGTAAGTACAGACCACCCAGAATAATTACAACAATCAATAGGACTTTGGTGATTTGGAAATTTTTCATTTCATGTAAATTATTTTGAACTCTATCAACAAAAGGTGTTTCAAACTGTTTAGCGTATAAAATTAAACTAATAAAGAAACTTAAAGATTAGACTTTCAGGAAAATCCCTGTGAAAGCACTAATTTTGTAAATTCTTTTCTCAAAAAATGCAAGATGGATTTCGATCTCATTATTATTGGAAGCGGGCCTGGTGGATATGTTACGGCTATCCGGGCATCTCAGTTAGGTATGAAAACAGCAATTATTGAAAAAGCCGATCTGGGTGGTATCTGTCTGAATTGGGGCTGTATCCCAACCAAATCCCTTCTGAAATCCGCTCAGGTATTCGAAACCATTAAGCATTCCCAGGATTACGGGATAAATATTACCGGTGAAATTGAGGCCGATTTCAAGAAAATCATTGATAGGAGCCGATCGGTGGCGAGTGGAATGAGCAAAGGAGTTCAATTTCTGATGAAAAAGAATAAAATTGATGTTCTCAAAGGCCATGGTAAGATCTTGAAACAAGGATTAGTTGAAGTGAAGGATGATGAGGGTAAAGCAGCTAACTATTCAGCAAAAAACATTATTGTGGCTACCGGAGCCCGCTCGAATGAATTGCCTGACCTGAAGCAGGATGGAGAAAAGATAATTGGATACCGGCAGGCTCTGATTCTTCCGGAAAAACCAAAATCAATGCTTGTAGTTGGTTCAGGGGCTATCGGAACAGAACTGGCTTCGTTTTATAATTCAATGGGAACAGAAGTTACTCTTGTTGAATACATGCCTGAGATCATCCCCAATGAAGATGAAGAAGTATCAAAAGCCTTGGCCAGATCATTGAAAAAATCTGGTATTAAGATATTGACAAATTCAAACGTAAGCGGGGTTGATACCAGCAATGATATCTGTAGAGTTAATATCAAAACAAAAAAAGGAGAAGTAATTAAAGAGGTTGATATAGTATTATCAGCTGTAGGTATCACACCTAATACAGAAAACCTGGGACTAGAGGAGCTTGGTGTTAATATGGATAGGGGATTTATTCAGGTTGATGAATTCATGAGGACAAATGTAGAGGGGATTTATGCAATAGGAGATGTTATTCCCACAGCAGCACTTGCACATGTTGCCTCGGCTGAGGGTATTACCTGCGTGGAGAAAATTGCCGGACAACAAGCTGAACCTCTGGATTATAACAATATTCCCGGATGTACTTATACTTCACCAGAAGTTGCATCGGTAGGATTAACTGAAAAAGCAGCTAAAGAGGCCGGCCATCTGATAAAAGTTGGAAAATTCCCCTTCTCAGCATCTGGGAAAGCCAGTGCGGCTGGTGCTAAAGAAGGTTTCATAAAACTCATTTTTGAAGAAAAGCATGGAGAACTGCTCGGAGCACATATGATTGGAGCAAACGTTACAGAATTAATATCCGAGATTGTAGTGGCGCGTAAACTTGAGATCACCAGACATGAAATCATTAAATCCATTCACCCGCACCCAACAATGTCAGAAGCAATAATGGAAGCTGCAGCTGCCGCCTACGGTGAAGTTATTCACCTTTAGGAAGGCTTAAGGCTTGAGGCGTAAGGCTTAAGGGAGGGCAAAAGGCAAAAGGCACAAGGCTCAAGGCTCAAGGCTCAAGGCTCAAGGCTCAAGTAGGTTTAAAGTAAAAAGGAATAAGATAAAAGTAACGAAAAGGTTACCGTAGCCTGGGGTCTTGTGCCCCAGGATGATGGCGAAAAATAAAAATTACGGAAAGGTTCCCGTAGCCTGGGGTCTTGTGCCCCAGGATGATGGCGATAATTAAATATTATATGTCGGAAGAAAAAAAAATATCGGTATACGGTGCACGGGTGCATAACCTGAAAAATATCAATGTAGATATTCCAAGATATGCACTAACCGTGATTACCGGTCTTAGCGGAAGTGGTAAATCTTCTCTGGCATTTGATACAATATATGCAGAAGGCCAGCGTAGATATATGGAAACATTCTCAGCCTATGCCAGGCAATTCATGGGATCTATGGAGCGGCCTGATGTTGATAAAATCGACGGTCTGAGTCCTGTAATATCTATCGAGCAAAAAACGACCAATAAGAACCCAAGATCAACAGTCGGGACCACGACTGAGATATACGATTTTCTTCGATTACTATTTGCCAGGGCTGCCGAGGCATATTCTTATGAGACTAACGAAAAAATGGTTCGTTACTCAGATGAACAAATAATAGCATTAATTAAGGAAAATTATCCTGCCCAAACCATACAGGTACTTGCCCCGCTGGTTAAATCCCGAAAAGGTCATTATAAAGAACTGTTTGAACAAATCCGAAGAAAGGGATATCTCTATGTAAGGATTAATGGTACTATTAAGGAAATTTCCCCAGGCATGAAACTCGACCGGTATAAAACCCACTCTATTGAAATGGTTGTTGACCGTTTGAAGATATCTGAAAAGGATCAAAAACGACTGAAAGGTTCTGTACAGACTGCCATGAAGGAAGGGAAAGGAGTTATCCTAACCACTGATTTGCAAGGCAATAACCCGCGTTTTTTCAGCCGTTTGCTTATGTGCCCTACAACTGGTCTTTCCTACGATGAACCTGCACCTAATTCATTCTCGTTCAATTCCCCGGCCGGAGCCTGCTCCACATGTAAAGGATTAGGATATACACATGAGATGGATCAAAGCAAGATCATTCCAGACAAGCAGCAGAGCATTTCTCAGGGAGGCATTGCACCCCTGGGGAAATACAAGCAGAGTATGATCTTCTGGCAACTCGAAGCTATTGCGAAAAAACACGGTTTTACTCTGGATACTCCTATTGCCAAAATCCCTGAAGCAGCCATTTCCACAATACTTTACGGTTCAAATGAGAACTTCAAGTTAGAGAATACCCCTTTGGGAGCATCATCGAATTACTATCTCAGTTTTGATGGTATTATTAGTTATATCAATCTGCAAAAAACAGAGAACCATTCTAAAAAGGCTCAGAAATGGGTTAATCAATTTATTAAAACCACCATCTGTAATACCTGTGAGGGATCCCGACTAAAAAAGGAATCCAGGTATTTCAAAATCGATGGAAAAAATATATCTGAACTGGCGGAAATGGACATTGCTCAACTTGAACAATGGTTTGATGGACTTGAAAAATGTCTTTCGGAAAAACAAAATATTATTGCAAAGGAGTTACTGAAAGAAATCCGTAACAGAATCTCCTTCCTTCTGGAAGTCGGTTTGAGTTATTTATCTCTTAACCGCAGCACTCGAAGCCTTTCAGGAGGGGAAAGTCAGCGTATCAGGCTTGCTACGCAGATAGGATCCCAACTTGTGAATGTCTTGTATATTCTTGATGAACCAAGCATTGGTCTGCATCACAAGGATAATCTCCGTCTTATTTCTGCCCTGAAACAACTTAGGGATCTGGGTAATTCTGTCATTGTTGTTGAACATGATCGGGAGATGATTGAATCGGCAAACCATGTAGTTGATATGGGTCCTCTGGCCGGTCGTCATGGAGGAGAAGTTGTGGCACAAGGTTCACCTGCTATAATAAAAAAGGCTTCAACTCTAACGGGTATGTACCTGAGAAAAGAAAAAGAAATACCTGTACCTTCCACACGGAGGCCCGGGAATGGCAAATCTCTTTTCTTGTCTGGTGCTAATGGGCACAATCTTAAAAATGTTGACGTAATAATTCCACTTGGCCAGTTTATATGCATTACCGGGGTTTCAGGCAGCGGAAAATCAAGCTTGATCAACGAAACACTTCACCCCATATTAAGTCAGAAGTTCTATAATTCGGTGAAAGATCCCCTACCCTACAGATCATTTTCCGGCATAGAAAATATTGATAAAGTGGTAGTGGTTGATCAATCTCCAATTGGGCGAACACCACGTTCAAACCCTGTTACCTATACTGGCGTTTTCAGTGACATACGGAGTTTATTCTCCAAACTCCCTGAAACTCAGATACGTGGATACAAGCCGGGCAGATTTTCCTTTAATGTGAAAGGAGGCAGATGTGAAGGTTGCCAAGGAGCAGGAGTGAAAACCATTGAAATGAACTTCCTACCCGATGTATATGTCCAATGCGATCAATGCAACGGAAAAAGATACAATCGTGAAACCCTGGAAGTCCGGTATAAAGGTAAATCCATTTCAGACGTACTAAATCTGACAATCAACCAGGCTGCTTCTTTTTTTGAAAACCACCCCCATATCCTACAGCGTTTGAAAACTTTAAAAGAGGTTGGATTAGGATATATAAAACTGGGACAGGCATCTACCACATTATCAGGGGGAGAATCTCAGCGAATAAAGCTAGGGAATGAACTCGCAAAGAAAGACACAGGAAAAACCTTGTATATTCTTGATGAGCCAACAACCGGCCTTCATTTTGAAGATATAAGGGTATTGCTTAATGTGCTAAACCGGCTTGTGGATAAAGGAAATACCGTAATTGTTATCGAACATAATCTGGAAGTAATAAAAATGGGTGACCATATTATCGATATAGGTCCGGAAGGGGGAAGAGGAGGTGGCCAATTGCTTTATCAGGGACCACCAGAGGAAATAATCCACATAAAAAATAGTTTTACAGGTGAATATCTTAAAGAAGAACTATTTTCATCAAGAAATTAAATAACGATAATCTTATGAACCAAGAAGAACTTATACGGAATGCCTTTAAAAACAAATCATGGAATGAGATAAAAACTGAAGATTCCTGGCGAATATTCAAAATCATGTCTGAATTCGTGGAAGGTTATGAAGCTCTTGCCCGAATTGGTCCGAGTGTGGCCGTGTTCGGTAGTGCCCGCACCAAACCCGACAACCCTTTTTTCATCCTGGCAGAGGAAATCGGGTATAAACTTACTGAACTTGGATACGGGGTGATCACAGGTGGAGGTCCGGGTATAATGGAAGCAGCTAACAAGGGAGCCCAAAGGGGTAAAGGAAAATCCGTAGGAATAAATATTGATCTTCCTTTTGAACAATCAGCTAATCCATATATCGACAATGATAAGCTCATCAATTTTGATCACTTTTTTGTGAGGAAAACAATGTTCATGAAGTATTCCCAGGGATTTGTGGTTTTACCGGGTGGGTTTGGAACCCTTGATGAGTTATTTGAGGCACTCACCCTAATACAAACAGGTAAAATTGGCAAGTTTCCCATTGTTCTAGTAGGGAAAAAATACTGGTTAGGTCTGATTAAATGGTTGAAGGAAACAATGCATGCTGAAGAGCATAACATCGGCATTAATGATTTTGAGTTATTCAGTCTGGTGGACACAGCAGAAGAAGCAGTTAAGGAAATTGATTATTTCTACACCCAGTACTTATTAAGTCCGAACTTTTAGAAATTTACATCTTAATCCTGCGGCCTGATTCACGGTCAAGATCTTTTTTCTTGATATCTTCCCGTTTATCAAACTCGCGCTTACCCCTTGCAAGAGCAATCTCTAGTTTTGCATAGCCGCTATCGGTTATAAATAATCGCAGGGCAATTATAGTCAGCCCTTTCTCTTTTACTTTTTTGGCCCATTTTAGCAGCTCTTTTTTATTCAAGAGCAACTTCCGAACACGGAGAGGGAGATGATTGTTATGGGTCCCCAGATTATATTCAGCTATATGTAAGCCTTTAACATAAAGTTCACCTCCTTCATAAAAGCAGTATGATTCAACAAGACTCACCTTTCCTTTGCGAATAGACTTAATTTCCGTGCCAAGAAGTTGAATTCCTGCAACCAGCTTTTCATCTATGGCGAAATCCCGGTAAGCTTTCTTATTCTTTATGTTAATCGTGTTGGTCATCGGCTGCAAAATTAGTATAATTATCCATTCTCTTTCTTAGCTTTACCGTATATGAAAGACCTTTCAAGTAAGGATAAAGACATGGATCTGATTGTCATATTGGGTGCAACAGCAACAGGAAAGACCGAAATGGCAGCTCAGCTTGCCCACCGGATAGGTTCGGAGATTATCAGTGCTGATTCCCGGCAGATATACAGAGGTATGGACCTTGGAACAGGAAAGGATTACGAGGATTATTTGGTGCAAGAGCGGAAAATACCATACCACCTGATCGATATTGCTGATCCAGGGTATAAGTACAGCGTATTTGAATTCCAGACCGATTTCCTAAATGCCTATCATGACATACGGCACAGAGGTATGATCCCAATTTTATGTGGGGGAACGGGCATGTATATTGAAGCAATTCTGAATGGATATAAACTCATACCTGTACCACCAAATCCGAAAAAGAGATCTGAATTGGAAATGAAATCCATGGAGGAACTGAAAGACCTTTTGGCATCATTCTCACCACTTTCATCACTGCATAATACTACTGACCTGACTAATAAAAAGAGGTTGATTCGGGCGATTGAAATAGCTGAGTATAACAGTAATCATCCACAAAATAAGGAGGAATTCCCTGTTCTAAAATCAATTATTTTCGGTGTAAAATTTGATCGGGATTCCCGCCGAAAAAGAATCACTGAACGCCTCAAGAAAAGACTAGAATCCGGGATGATTGAAGAAGTACAGGAGCTTCTGAAAACA
>JAUVKA010000009.1 GCA_030592205.1 Bacteroidota bacterium
AACAAAGCACTTCGGGCTTAAATCAATAGACAATTAACCAAGAAAGAAAAAGTATGATACCCTCAATTTCATGGAAAAATATTTGGAGAAATAAAGCTCGTAGCCTCGTTGTTATTATTGCTATTACACTAGGATTATTTGGCGGATTATTCTCCGGGGCGATATTTAAAGGAATGAGCGAAAGAAGGGTTAAAGAGGCAATTGGCAA
This sequence comes from Bacteroidota bacterium, assembly GCA_030592205.1. Lineage (GTDB taxonomy): Bacteria > Bacteroidota > Bacteroidia > Bacteroidales > UBA12481 > JAUVKA01. Next base: position 209 of record JAUVKA010000009.1, read on the forward strand.
GGAAACATCACATATTCAGATCCATCAGCCAAAATATCTTGAAAACCCTGAAATTTTATTCTCAATTAAGGATGCAGAAAACATCATTGATTATGTTGAAAGCCTACCAGGAGTTAAGGCGGCAACATCAAGAATGAAAACCACTGCCATGATAAATAGTTCATCCTCAAGCAGTGGGGTTAATGTTCTTGGTATTGATCCCCTTAAAGAAAAAGAAGTTTCTGAGCTCTATACAGCATTATATGACTCTATCCAAATTATTGATAAATTGGGCATAACAGAGTCTGATGCTATTCAGACTTTCCTTACTGATAGTGTTGGCAGCTATTTTCAAACCAAATCCAGAAACCCCATTTTTATTGGTGAAAAACTTGCAGAAAAACTTAAGATAAAAGTACGCTCAAAGATTGTCCTTACTTTTCAGGGAACTGATGGCAGTCTCACAGGAGGTGCTTTTCGTGTGTGTGGAATTTTTCGCACAGAAAACAGTCTGTTTGAAGAAATGAATGCTTTTGTGCTGAATAACGACCTTGAGCGCCTGAGTGCCTTTCCCGACAATGAAGCTCACGAAATTGCAGTTTTAATCAGTGATAATGGAGTGTTGGATTCAACAATCGAATCCTTACAGGCCAAATACCCTGATTTGGAGGTCAATTCCTGGAAAGAATTACAGCCGGATGTGGCAATGTTAAATGATATGATGGATGTGACTATGATAATAATAATTGTAATTATTCTCCTTGCCCTGGGTTTTGGAATTGTTAATACTATGCTTATGGTGGTGATGGAAAGAGTTAAGGAACTCGGGATGTTGATGGCTGTTGGAATGAATAAATTAAGAGTGTTTAGTATGATTATCCTTGAGTCGGTTTTGCTATGTTTGACAGGGGCTGTTATGGGAATGTTTATAAGTGTGGTATTCGTGGAGATTTTCAGGACTCATGGAATCGACCTCACCATTTTTATGGAGGAAGGCTTTGAAGCCCTTGGATTTGGTGCTGTACTATATCCTACGCTCAGTATTGACTTCTACCTTGAGGTAACATTCCTTGTAATATTTACAGGAGTGGTGGCATCGATATATCCCGCATGGAAAGCCATGAAACTAAATCCGGCAGATGCCCTCAGAACAGAATGACAAATGACGAGTGACGAGTAACGAATTAACTTTAGCAAGATGAACATAATAGAGATTAACGATCTGGTAAAAATTTACGATGACAAAAAGGCTGTTCCTGTTAAAGCAGTTAGCGGGATAGACCTCCAATTTAAGAAGGGTGAGTTTGCTGCAATTGTTGGTCCATCCGGATCAGGAAAAACAACACTTCTAAATATGCTGGGGGGCCTGGATGATCCTAGCTCGGGAAAGATTATGATTGTTGGCATTGAGCTGGGGCATCTAAAATCCAGGGAGAAGATAAACTTCCGCATGAACAATATCGGCTTTGTATTTCAGGCTTATAACCTGATTCCAGTATTAACGGCCAGGGAAAATGTGGAATTTATTATGCACCTCCAGGGCAGAGCGAAAAAGAGCCGGGAAACACGAGCAGAGGAACTTCTTAATGCTGTGGGCCTGAGCGATCGCATGAATTTCCGTCCAGGTAAACTATCCGGAGGAGAACAGCAGCGTGTTGCTGTTGCCCGTGCTTTAGCATCAAAACCCAAATTTATTCTTGCAGATGAACCAACAGCTAACCTGGATTCCAAATCCACCCAGACCTTGCTGGATATCATGGAGAAGCTGAACAAGGAAGAGAATATTACTTTTATCTTTTCAACTCATGACGCACGTGTTGTTAAAAAGGCCCGCCGGGTGATTACAATAGAGGACGGCCGGGTTATAAATGACGAGTTGAAATAAAAGCAAGACATGAAAAGAATCCTCCTTACAGTTATTGTATTACTGAGCCTTAGTACTGCCGCCTTGCCACAATGCAGTACCAGTTTGAACGGCTACGTTTCTAATATGCAGCAACTTATGTTTGAGGATATTAATGGGAATTGGGTAAACGACAACTTGGTTCACAACAGATTGAACTTCAAAACATATCTGGGTAATCGGCTTAACTTTTCCCTTGAACTCAGAAACCGTTTTATGTTTGGCGAAACCGTTAAATACTTCCCGGGCTACGCCGATTTGTTGGATAAGGATCATTGATGGATCGACCTCACATTGAATCTGGCAGCTGATAGTTCATTTATTCTAAATACCACTATCGATCGTGTTTATCTGGACTTTACCCTTGGAAAGCTGCAGCTAACTTTAGGCCGACAAAGGATCAACTGGGGGATGAACTTTGTTTGGAATCCGAACGATATTTTTAACACCTACTCTTTTTTTGATTTCGATTATATCGAACGTCCGGGATCTGACGCCATGCGGCTTCAGTATTATATGGGTTCAGCTACTTCCCTGGAATTTGCCGCGAAAATAAACCAGGAGGATAAATATAGCCTGGCCGGCCTTGTGCGTTTTAATCTTGGGGGATATGATTTTCAATTTTTAGGCGGATTGATTAATGAGGATGAGTATGTTTTTGGTACTGGATTTTCAGGCTACATTGGGCCTTTATCTTTTAGTGGAGAATTGTCTTACCTGGATCCCATAGAAGAAGCAGACCCCAGAGAGTCAGCCATAATTGCGGGAATGGGTATAGCTTACAATACACCTTTAAATTTGTATTTTCAGTTGGAATACCTGTATAATCAATCAGCCGAAACAAGCGGAATTTCAAACTTTTCCGATTTTTATTATAGGAATATTTCTTTGCGGGATCTATCATTTGCTCCTCATACTTTTTTTGTAAATGCAACTTATCCCATAAGCCCGATAGTCAATGCCGGAATAGGAGCAATGATGTTCCCAAAACTCAAAGGCTATTTCATCGGGCCCTCAATAGATTTATCACTCCGTGGAGATCTGGATCTATCTTTTATACTCCAATATTTCCAGGGAGAATTTCAGAAAACGATCAAGCAAAAAGCTACATTGGGCTTCCTGCGATTAAAGTGGAGTTTTTAACATTATTTAATATTGCTTCCCTAAGCGGTTTTTACTAAATTCACCCGGTCTGCCTGAGCGACAAATCGACCCATAGATTATCGAATATATTTGAACCTATATTATCCTGAATATTTTAATCCTGGCAAAAATGAAAAACAACAACTTACACATGAAACAATCTAAAAAACTGGATCGCCGCAGTTTCTTTAAAAAAGCGGCAGGGGCATCAGCTATGGCTTTTGCTTTCCCCTACATAATTCCTTCCTCTGCCTTAGGAAAAGGTGGTATTGTTCCGCCCAGCGACAGAATTGTGATGGGTGTGATTGGTTCCGGTTCAATGGGAACTGGTGATATGCGGAGCTTCATGGGAAAGAAAGAAGTTCAGATGGTAGCCGCCTGTGATGTTGACAAAGCACATCGCGAAAGGGCTAAAACCTTTATGGATCAACATTACGAAAATAAAGATTCTAATATATATGGTGATTATCGGGAATTTCTGGCAACAGAAAAACTGGATGCAGTCATTCTGGCTCTACCTGACCAGTGGCATGGAATAATTGGTGTTGCAGTGGCAAATGCCGGGTTGGATATTTATGGGCAAAAACCTTTAGCCAGGACTATCTGGGAAGGCCGTCAGATTGTTGAAGCGGTTAAGAAAAATAAGGTTATCTGGCAAACCGGAAGCTGGCAACGTTCTGTAGGTAATTTTCATAAAGGAGCTGAACTCGTTGCGAACGGACGGATCGGTAAGATCACCCGTGTGGAGGTGGGCCTGCCCAACGGTAACCCCACCACCGGAGTACACAATGTACAACCCGTTCCGGAAGGCCTGGATTGGAATATGTGGCTGGGACCTGCTCCTCATGTACCATACCGGGGGGTCTGTCATTGGGATTGGAGATGGATATTGGATTATTCGGGAGGACAGTTAACAGACTGGGCCGGACACCATATTGATATTGCACACTGGGGACTTGGCTTCGACAAAACCGGCCCGGTTGAGATTGAAGGAAAAGGTGTTTATCCGCGAGAGGGTATTTATGATGTACCTGTTGAGTACAATGTAAAAGCCATGTATGCCAATGGTATTGAAATGACTATCGCCAACTCCCGACAACTGCCCCACGGAATGGGAACATGCTGGTACGGTGATAAGGGATGGTTGTATGTTAGAAGAGGTAATGTAATTGAGGCTAGTGATCCCAAAATTATGGATGAGGTAATTGGTGATGATGAGAATAAACTATATTTCTCGCGTGATCATGCCCAAAATCTTCTCGACTGCATACGTAGCAGAAAAGAAACTATCACCCCTGCTGAAACAGCTCATAGATCAATTTCAGTAGGCTTGCTTAGCGAGATTGCCATGCTAAGCGGCCAAAAACTGAAATGGGATCCTGTAAAAGAAGAATTTATCGACAATAAAATGGCTGACAGGTTATTAAGAAGACCTTTCAGAAGCCCCTGGACACTTAAAAACAATTAAATCAAAAACAAGATGAAAAAGATAAAATATATAATATTCAGCTTAGTACTGGCGGTTTCTGTTGTTTTCCTTCCGGGCTGCCAAACAGAACAATCTGTGGATGCAGATTATTCAGCACTCGTAGTTACCGGTCAGAATAATCATAATTGGGAAGCTTCTGCTCCTGTACTTAAGGAGATACTTGAAAACTCCGGACTATTTGCCGTTGATATTGCTGAATCTCCAGCAAAAGGTGAAGATATGTCGGGATTTGCTCCTCAATTTGCAGAATATGATGTTGTAGTTCTTGATTATAACGGCGACAGTTGGACTGAGAATACTAAAAAGGCTTTTGTGGATTACGTGAGCCAGGGTGGTGGGGTAGTTGTTTATCATGCCGCGGACAATTCTTTCCCCGATTGGAAAGAATATAATCAGATAATCGGCCTTGGGGGCTGGGGTAACAGAAATGAAAAAGACGGCCCTTATGTCCGTTGGAAAAATGATAGAATTGTCATGGATATTAATCCTGGTAGTGCCGGATCACATGGTGAACAACATCCTTTCCGCGTTGTCAACCGTGTAACAGATCATCCTGTTACCAAGGGGCTGCCAACAGAGTGGATGCACGCTCAGGATGAACTGTACAGTGAACTACGAGGCCCTGCTGAGAATTTAACCGTATTATCAACAGCTTTTGCCGATTCCACAAAAGGGGGAAGTGGAGAACATGAACCCGTTCTGATGACTATAGATTATGGTAGTGGTCGTGTATTTCATACTGTCCTTGGCCATATAGGAGGTGATGGTTCCCGCCCGGCAATGGAATGTGTGGGATTTATTGTAAGCCTTCAGCGTGGTGCAGAATGGGCCGCAAGCGGGAAGGTAACTCAAACTGTACCAGATGAGTTCCCAAGATTCAATGTGCTCAGTTCCTGGGATAAGCTCAGATCCTATACTACTGATGAACTATTGGAATGCCTGAAGAATTTTCACAAGGGCGACAGCAGGGTTTGTCTTCAGGATCTTATAAGTACTATTCGAAATGCAGCATCCAATCCGGAAGAACTTGCCAAACTTGAAAAAAAGATGATCAAATTCCTGGAATCAAGAGCAACATCTGAGGCAAAAAACGAAATTTGCCGCGACATTAGTCAATGGGGATCAGAAGCAAGCCTGCCCATCCTTGATAAATTGATGAAGGATGACGACACTAAAGAAATGGCTCGTTTTGCCAGGGAGAGAATTTCCGGGGAGTATTCGAATTAGCAAGCAAAGAAAGATTTAACATCTAAGTAAATCAAACAGTAATAAAAAAATCATAATGTCGACACGAAGAAATTTTGTAAAAACAAGTGCCAAGATTGCAGCTGGAGTTTCGTTGGTTTCAGCTATACCCGGAGCAGCCAGTTGTGCCAATAAGGCAAATGCAAAATTAGTAGTAGGAGCCATTGGTATCAAGGGTATGGGATTTTCCGACCTGCGGGCTATTTTGGCCCAGCCCAATGTGGAATGTGCAGCTATTTGTGATGTAGATCAGAATGTCATTGCTGAAAGGCTGCCTCAGATAACAGAGCTTCAGGGTGGAATAGAACCAGATACATATTCTGATTACCGAAAATTACTCGAGCGAAAAGATATTGATGCTGTTATTATCGGGACCCCTGATCACTGGCATGCTCTTATTATGATTGAAGCTTGTCAGGCCGGTAAACATGTTTACGTAGAAAAGCCGATGGCAAACTCCATTTACGAAGCTTTTCAAATGGAAAAAGCAGCTAGAAAATATAAGAGAGTAGTTCAGTTAGGACAATGGCAACGCAGTGATCCACATTGGCAGGCTGCTTTCGATTATGTCCAATCAGGTGTTCTGGGTGATGTTCGTACAGTAAAAGTTTGGACCTATCTCGATTGGATTCAACCCCCCAAGGTGCTTGAGGATAGTCCGGTTCCAGAAGGAGTAGATTATGATTTCTGGCTCGGACCAGCTCCAAAAAGAGATTTCAATAAAAACCGTTTCCATTTTCATTTCCGGTGGTTCTGGGATTATGCGGGAGGATTAATGACTGATTGGGGTGTTCATTTACTCGATATGGCCCTGGCAGGTATGGATTCTGAATTACCAAACTCCGCAATGAGTTCAGGTGGTAAACTGGCCTTCCCCGACAGTGCCGTTGAAACCCCCGACACCCAACAAGTTATTTATGAGTATGGTGATTTTAATGTTATCTGGGATCATGCCATGGGAATTGGCCTGGGCGACTGGAAACGCGAGCACGGATTATCATTTATTGGTAATAATGGGACATTAGTGGTTGACCGCGGAGGCTGGGAAGTATACAGCGAAGGAAGAGGAGACAAGAAGAAAATTGAAGAAGTGGCAAGACAGAAAGGTACCGGCCAGGGATTAGCTCTTCACATGCAAAATTTTGTTGACGGAATACGAAATAACGACCGGAATACTAATGCAAATCCAACTATCGGGAGAGCAGTTGCGAGTATGGCTCATATGGGAAATATTGCCCTTAAAACAGGAAGTAAAATCTATTGGGATGCAGACAAGGAGGTATTCGACTCCAATGCAGAGGCAACTAAACTGATTACCCCTGTTTATCGTGAGCCCTGGAAACTTCCGAGAATCTAGTTTAAACTTTAAATATGGGACAAGATCGTAGAAGTTTTTGTAAAAAATCAATAACTCTGTTCGGTGGAGTAGCTATAGCCGGAAGTTTACCTATCCAATATGCCTGTCGCCGTTCAGGACCAGGAGATACTATAAGGGTAGGATTAATCGGCTGTAGGAATATGGGCTATAGCAACCTTACTAATTTTATACTAAACCCTGATGTTCAGGTGGTTGCTTTATGTGACGTAGATGAAACAATTCTGGAGAAAAGGGCTGCTGATTTACAGAAATTTGCTTACGACAATGAAGTTGAGGGGTATATTAAACCCCATTTGGATAAGGACTTCAGAACTCTCTTAGACCGCAAGGATATCGATGCTGTGATCATCGGCACTCCCGACCATTGGCATGCCCTTATGACTATCATGGCTTGTCAGGCCGGAAAAGATGTGTACGTTGAAAAACCGATGGCCAATTCAATTGGAGAGGCTGATCTTATGGTTAAGGCCGGTGAAAGGTATAATAAGGTTATCCAGGTTGGACAATGGCAGCGTTCCGGACCACATTGGATGGACGCCGGGAAATATATTCAATCAGGCAAACTGGGTAAAGTCACCCAAATTGGTATCTGGCTGAATGGTGGTAATCCCCTTCCTGTGGTACCCGATTCTCCTGCACCTCCCGGAGTAGATTACGATATGTGGCTTGGCCCTGCTCCTTTAAGACCGTTTAATGCCAACCGGTTTCACTATAATTTCCGCTGGTTCTGGGATTATGCCGGTGGTAAAATGACCGATTGGGGAGTACATTTACTCGATATGGCTTTGATGATGATGAATGTGGTTAATCCCCAGGAAATCGCATCTGAGGGTGGTAATTTTGTATATCCGGATCATGCTATGGAAACACCGGATACTCTTACCGCCAATTACCGCTTTGGCGATCTGAAAATCAGTTGGCAAAATGATTTTGGCCAAAAAACAAATGAATACGGTCTCAATCACGGACTGGTTTTTCATGGTGAAAATGGCAAAATGGTGGCCAGCAGAAACGGATGGGAGGTATTTCCTGAATTGAACAACGGGATACCGGTCATAGAAGCAGTTGCGAAACAACCCTCTACAGGCAAAGATCTTGGATTACATGTGCGTAATTTTCTTGATTCCGTAAAATCGCACAACAGAGAAACAAACTGTTCAGCCGAAATCGGAAGAAACGTTGCCCGGATTGCCCATATGGGAAATATTTCTTACAGAACCGGTGAAACAATTCACTGGAATGCAGAAACAGCAAATTTTTTTGAAAAATCTGCCAATGATTTGTTGATGCCCGAATACAGAAAGCCATGGGGGGTGCCAAAATTATAATTCAGATGAAAAAAAGACTCATTGTTTTTTTGTTGGCAATCTTTGCCATTCCGATGGTACTTAGAGCGCAGGAACCTAAAATGACCGAAGATTGGAGTCGGAAACCACCGGTAATTCAATCCGGGAAAAGAATGAAAGCTCCTTCGGATGCTATTATCCTTTTCAAAAAAGGTAAAGACATTAATAACTGGACAAACCGTGCCGGAGATCCCGCTGGATGGAAAACCAGTTGTAGAAAAATGACCACAAGCCGAAGCGGCGACATTATTACAAGACAAGAGTTTGGCGACTGCCAGATTCATATAGAATGGAGATCCCCGAGAAAAGTTGTTGGTGATGGACAGGGACGCGGAAACTCTGGTATATATTTTCAAACTCTATATGAGGTGCAAATTCTCGATTCATATGAAAACGAAACCTATTATAATGGTCAGGCAGGAGCAATCTATAAACAATCCTCACCCCTGGTAAATGCTTCTCGCAAACCTGGAAAATGGCAGTATTATGATATTATTTTCCGTGCACCCAGATTTAATGAAGATGCCAGTTTGAAATCACCTGCTATTGTAACAGTATTTCATAATGGGGTGATCATACAAGATCATTTTGAATTGAAAGGACCTTCAGTATATGGCGGCTATCCAAAATACTCACCACACCTGGAAAAAAAGCCACTCCTACTGCAGGATCATGGAAATCCTGTGCAGTTCAGAAATATTTGGATCAGAGAATTATAACGATAGTTTTCATTTTAGAACATCAAAATAAATATAAGTTATGGACCGACGGAATTTCGTTAAGAAAAGTGGTATAGTTGGACTGGGCCTTGCTGTATCTCCAGGATTAATTACAGCCTGTAATACAGATCCATGGTTTCAGATATCCCTGGCTCAATGGTCATTGCACAAGGCTTTGAATTCCGGAGAACTTAAACATTTAAGTTTTCCTGAAAAAGCAAAACGGGATTTTGGAATCACAGCAGTTGAATATGTTAGTTCGTTTTTCAGGGGACTGGAAGTGGACAAAAACTATGTTGGTGAATTAAAACGAATCACGGAATACCATGGTATTACTAATGTATTGATTATGGTTGACGGTGAAGGAGCTTTGGGAGCTGCAAATGCCGACGAAAGGTACAAGGCGGTTGAGAATCACCACAAATGGGTTGAAGTTGCTAAATTTTTGGGCTGCCATTCGATTCGTGTAAATGCCAGGGGTCCGGGAGGTCCGGAAGAACTTGCCAGAACAGCTAGCGATGGTTTACGAAAATTATCTGAATTCGCTGAGCCATACGATATCGGTGTTATTGTAGAAAACCACGGAGGCCTTTCCTCAAATGGAGCCTGGCTGTCGAAAGTGATAAAATCTGTTGATCTTCCAAATTGTGGAACATTACCGGATTTTGGAAACTTCAATATTGGTAATGGTGAAGAATATGATCGCTATTTGGGTATTAAAGAGTTAATGCCTTTTGCCAAGGGTGTAAGTGCCAAATCTTATGATTTTGATGAGGAAGGCTATGAAACCAAAATCGATTATGAGCGTATGCTTAAAGTAGTTAAAAAATCAGGCTACCGTAGTTATATAGGTATTGAATATGAAGGAGGCAGGCTTTCTGAGGATGAAGGCATCCGCGCCACAAAGCTTCTACTGGAAAAATTGCGCTAAGCTACCGGGCTTAAACCAGGCATATCTATTTCAAATATCACTCAAAGGCAGCATCAAAAGCAATGTCGCTGGGTGGGAAATCTACATTTCTAACAAATTCACAAGCCTCTGCGGCTCCATGTTCGCGGTCCATTCCGCTATCTTCCCATTCCACAGATAATGGTCCATTATACTGGATTCTGTTCAATGCGCGTATTATTTCCTCAAAATCAATATTTCCATGACCAAGACTACGGAAATCCCAATAGCGTCGCCGGTCGCCAAAATCAAGGTTCCCACCGAAAACCCCTGCTTCAGTGGGGAATGGCGACCAACCAACATCTTTCATGTGTACGTGGAATATCTTTTCGGAAAACTTATAAATGAATTCAACATAATCTACTCCCTGATAACCAAAATGGCTTGGATCATAGTTAAAGCCAAAGGCGGGGTGATAGTCGATTGCTTTTAGCGCTTTTTCCGCGGTAACAATATCGAAAGCGATCTCTGTGGGGTGTACCTCCAGAGCGAAACGTACACCCAGCGATTGGAATTCGTCAAGAATTGGCTTCCATCGACGTGCAAAATCATCATAACCTTCCTCAATCATTTCGGCGGAAACTGGTGGAAAAGAATATAATAAATGCCAGATTGAACTTCCGGTAAATCCATTTACCACACTCACTCCTAGTCTTTTAGCAGCATGTGCCGTTTTTACCATTTCCTCGGCAGCCCGCTGCCGTACACCTTCAGCATCACCATCTCCCCAAAGGTAATCGGGTAATATAGATTTATGCCTGATATCAAGATTATCACACACTGCCTGTCCAACCAGATGGTTTGAAATAGCCCAGGTATTCAGCCCATATTTTGATAAAATATCACGCCGGTTATCGCAATAGGCCTGATCGGCTTTATTAACTTCGAAATGATCTCCCCAACAAGCCAGTTCAGCTCCATCATATCCAAATTCACGGATTTTCTCACATATAGTTTCAAAAGGCAGGTCTGCCCACTGTCCGGTAAATAAAGTTACTGGTCGTGCCATTATTATATCATATTTTGTTAATGCTTCGGTTTGTTGGCCTACCGGCCAGGTACAAATATCAAAATTACAAAAAATATAAGCCATAAAACAAGGAGTATCCCATATGAATTATTTTATAATCAAGCAAATTCTGCTATTTTTAACCCTCTCTAAAAAATTTGAACAATAATCTAATCCTATCTATTATGACAGAACAACAATACAATGCGAAACGATTGTTCCTGATGAGCTGCATAGCTCTTGTTACCACAGCCATGACATTTGCTATCCGAGCAAGGCTGGAAAATGTGTGGGGTGGTGGTTTTGGGCTCAGCTCCAGCCAAATTGCCCTTGCAATGGCTCCGGCTTTCTGGGGATTTACATTGGCCCAATTTATTGGCGGGCCCCTGGTTGACCTGATTGGGATGAAACGATTTGTACGAATCGCTTTCTTCCTTCATGCTATTGGGATTGTCGTCACCATTTTAGCTGGCGGATTTTGGACTCTGTTCATAGGCACATTGTTCATTGGTGTAGGAAATGGCTCTATAGAGGCTGGGTGCAATCCTTTGGTGGCCACTATCTTTCCTGATGCAAAAACAAAAATGCTTAACCGTTTCCATGTATGGTTCCCCGGGGGGATTTTTATCGGAGGACTAGCATCCTACCTGATCATGGATAAAATGGCTTGGGATTGGCCTATTCTGGTTGGCACACTGATCATCCCTCTGGTTATTTATGGTGTACTCATGTTTGGTCAGAAATTCCCTAAAACCGAAAGGGTGGAAATGGGAGTATCTTATGGAGATATGTGGAAGGCCATATTGAAGCCTGTATTTCTAATAATGCTTTTTGCAATGCTTTTAAGTGCAGCAACGGAATTAACAACGGGTCAACGAATTTCTTCCTTACTGGAGGGCACCGGAACAGCACCAATTCTTGTTCTGGCTTTCATCAACGGTATTATGGCGATTGGAAGATTGTTTGCCGGGCCTATAGTACATCGCCTCAAAACTACTGGAATGCTAATGTTTTCAGCGATTGTTAGTATGATTGGATTAATACTGATGAGTTATCTTGATGGGACCGTTTCAACCTACCTGGCTGCCGCAGTATTTGCAATTGGAATTTGCTTCTTCTGGCCAACAATGCTGGGATTTGTATCAGAAAAAATTCCCGAGAGCGGTGCACTGGGATTATCAATATTTGGAGGAGCTGGTATGCTTTCCACTTCCATCTTTTTGCCAATTTCAGGTTTATTTACTGATGCCGGGGCCAGTGGACAGGAAATTCTAAGATATACCGCTGTGTTGCCAGCAGTTTTAATTATAATCTTCGCAGTTTTATTCACTACAATGCGTCGACAGGAAAAGAAAGTAATTGCATAAAAACATAATATCATGAAAAAATTACCATGGGGAATGATTGGTGGAGGAACAGGCGCCTTCATTGGCGGAGCTCACCGCGTAGCAGCCCGTATTACCAACCAATATCAATTAATGGGTGGAGTTTTTGATGTTGATTTCGAAAGAGCAAAAGAGTTTGCCAGGGATGAAGGGATACCATTAAATAGGGTTTATCCCAATATCGATGAATTTATTGAAGGTGAACTTGCTCTCCCAGCAGAGGAAAGAATACAGGTTGTTTCTATCGTCACCCCAAATTTCTTGCATTATGAGCATGCAAGAAAACTAATGGAAAATGATTTCCATGTGATATGTGAGAAACCGGTAACTATTACATCAGCTGAAGCAATTGACCTACAGGAGATTTCTCTCCGAAAGGAAAGAGTTTTTTGTATTACCCATACCTACACCGGTTATCCCATGGTGAGAGAAATGAAGAGACGAATTGAAGCCGGTGCCATTGGGGAGCTTCAACGCGTTGAAGCTCACTACTTGCAGGGATGGATAAATCCAATTATACACGGTGGAGGAGGTAAGATGGCAACCTGGCGGCTCGATCCTAAGGTTTCGGGAATCAGTTCCTGTATGGCAGATATTGGTGTCCATGCTTTCAATCTAATAGAATATACCACGGGCCTGGAGGTTAAACAGGTTTTGGGTGTTCTGAACAAATTAACACCTGACAACCCACTCGATCTGGATGGAAATGTATTACTGAAATTTAGTGAAAACATGACCGGGGTAATTCGGGCATCTCAGATAGCTACAGGAGAGGAGAATAACCTTCAAATCAATATTTATGGATCCCTTGGTGGATTCCATTGGGAGCAGGAAAACCCTAACGAATTAAAGATGCTGCATGAAGGAGCATCTTATGAAATCATCAAGCCTGGTTATGAATTCCTTTCAGATTTTGCCCGTGAAAGCCACGTTTTGCCTCCGGGACATCCTGAGGGAATCTACGAATCCTTTGGTAATTTGTATAAGGGGGCAGCAATGGCCATCAAAAATGAACCCACCGTACCTGGTCAGTTTCCGGGTATCGAAGATGGTGTACGTGGAATGCGTTTTATCGAATCGGTAGTTCAATCGGATAAGGAAGGAAGCAGCTGGATTGCTTTGTAATATTTCGTAGCTCCGGTGAAGCTTGATGGGGTTCCCGCCTTCGCGGGAATGACCTGTTTCACGAACAAAAGTTGACCGGAATAACGCTATGGGGTTCCCGCCTTCGCGGGAATGACTTCCTTGGCTAACTTTTGTTCGTGAAACAGGTCATTCCTGCGGAAGCAGGAATCTAATGGCATATTTGCGGTGTAAAAAAAGTACTTGGTAAGCATCAACTTGTCCTTGTAGAAGCATTTGGGGTTTTTTTGTATTTTTATCTGACAATATCTGATTTATGGAGATCTCCCTGGTAATACCATTATATAACGAAGAGGCTGTTGTTCCGGAATTGATCAGCAGAACAATTGGCTCATTAGAAAAAATCAAAAAGGATTTCGAGCTCATTATAGTAGATGATGGAAGTTCCGACAAAACCCTTGAATTGCTAAAGTATTACCGAAAAAAAGATAAGAGAATAAAAATCCTTCAGTTATCCAGGAATTTCGGTCACCAGGCAGCCTATACAGCCGGAATGGAAAAGGCGAAAGGTTCTTTCGTGGGATTAATGGATGGCGACCTGCAAGATCCCCCTGAATTATTTGCCGACATGTATGCTTTGCTTTCTGAGGATAAGGCTGATGTTATATATGGAAAACGAACCGGTAAAATCACTTTTAAAGGCAGATCTGTATTGACCCACTGGTTTCACAAGGGCTTCAAAAGATTGTCAGGACTGGAAGGAATTGAACATGTTGGAAATTTCTCCATGATGAACAGGACTGCTCTGATGGCCATGCTGGCTTTTTCGGAGAAAACAAGATATTTGCCAGGGATACGACGATTTATCGGTTTCAGACAAGAGTTTGTTGAATATAAAAGAAAAGAGAGAAATATTGGGAGATCAAAAATGAAAATGGGTCAATTGATCTCCTTGAGTTCCGACGCGATTTTCTCTTTTTCAAAAGTACCTATCAAAATATGCCTTTACCTGGGGCTAATAGGGGTTATAGTATTTTTCATTGCCGGGATATATACTATTATAGCTAAAATCGCAGGGTTTGCTGTATTGGGTTGGTCCTCCACCTTGCTCTCAATATTTTTTTTAGGATCTATTCAATTGACCTTTATGGGTGTTCTTGGGGAATATATTTACAGGATACATAAAGAAAGCCAGAATAGACCCTTATTCCTGGTGAAAGACTTTTATTCCTAGATCAGATGAAATATTCCTTCCAGATACCTGATTGGCTATCCTTAAGGAAAGTTTTTTTTATTTTGGCGGTCGGTATTTTTGTGCTTCTTCCTATTCTAAGTATTGATGCAGGCATTTCTGGTGACGAACCAGTTCATTATCAGCATGCTGAATACGTTTACAATTATTTTTCCTCTGGAGGAGAGGATCAAACGGCTCTCAATACGCCCAAAACATATCTAAAATATTATGGCCAGGTTGTAGATAATTTAAGCTACCTGATCAACACTTTGATAAATAGCCAAAATCCTTACCTAAGCCGCCATATTTTAAATGCACTCCTGGGAGCATTGCTAATAATATTTTCTGGTCTGCTAGCCGTTCAGCTAGCTGGTTACAGAGCTGGTATACTGGCCCTTATTTTCATCTTTTTATCTCCCAGAATATTGGGGCACAGCTACAATAACCTTAAGGATATCCCTTTTGCCCTTGGCTATATTATGGCCATTTACGGCCTGGTTGGAGTAATAAGGAAATATCCAATACTTAAGCCCGCACCGTGGATTTGGATGAGTTTGGGATTGGCAATTTCCTTTGGCACCAGAGCCGGAGGATTGATATTGATCCCCATATTCTTCTTTTTCATTTCTCTGCGCTGGATATCTGGTCAGGCCTTTAAGGAGCTTGTCAAATGGCCACCATGGAGGAGAGGTTTTATTTTACTGGGACTGCTTATACTAACAAGCATCACAGGATTTTTGATCGCTGTCCTTGCCTGGCCATATGCCCTGCAGGCACCTATTAAACATTCTCTGGAATCTCTTCAGGTGATGACCAACTACTCTATCAGTATTCGTCAATTATTTGAAGGCCAGTGGGTTTGGTCGGAACATCTTCCAGGATATTATCCTTTGAAATATATCCTCATAAGCACACCTATCATAATTATTGCCGGTTTTGGTATGCAATTCATGATGTGGAAAAAATCGAATGCCCTGGTATTGGGACTTTTGAATTTTGTTATCATATTCCCGCTTTTTTGGGTTATTCTTAAAGAGTCAAATCTTTATGGTGCCTGGAGGCATTTATTATTTGTTTACCCTGCTTTTGTTGTCATTTCAGCTTGTTCCTGGGACAAACTGTGGCGCTTCAAGAAATCTGTTTTTCTCCGTACCTCTCTGATCATTCTCCTAATACTAGGCTTATCAGGGCCCCTAATTCACATAATCAAAAATCATCCCCTGGAATATGTTTATTTCAATAAGCTTGTTGGGGGAGTTCATGGCGCGTACAGCAAGTATGAAACTGATTACTATTATCACTCTTTAGGTCCGGCTACCAGGTGGTTAAAAAAATATATACGTGATAATGAGCCAGGTGAAAATTTGATAATAGCTTCAAACTTTCCTATTGATCCTTATTTCAGTAATGATGCTGATATTTCAACTTGTTACACACATTATTTTTCCCGGGCTAAAAGCGACTGGGATTATGGGGTTTTTGTAAACACATTTATGGGGACGGATTATCTTGATTCAAAAAACTGGCCTCCTGATCATAGTATTTTCTCAATCGAAATAGAAGGGCGTGTTATTTGTACAATAATTAAGAGATCCACAAAAGCCGATTTTTATGGTATTGGCTTTTATCACAGTAAGGATTACAAGGAAGCAGTAAACCTATTAAAATCAACCCTATACAAAGATCCACAGAATGAATCTGCTCAACTATACCTGGCCTGGGCTTATCGTCGGATGAATAAGTTTGACTTATCAGATTCTATTGCCCAAAACCTTCTGCTTCAGCAGCCAATGAATGATATGGCCAGGGATTTAATCGGCAGGAATCAAATATCTCATGGGCAATACAAAACCGCCCTCAAAACTTTCCAAATTCTGATTGAGCAGAATTACAAATACCTTCCTGCTTATGAGCAGTCGGCCTGGGCAGCAGATAGTCTTATGAATTATAAATTGGCCTCCCGCATACTTGAAAGAGGATATCAATTAGGTAAAAAAGATTCCGTCAGTCTTAGTAAATTGATCCAGTACCTTCAAAAAGCAGAATATCATGCAAAAGCAGAAAGATTCATAACAATTCTAAATAAAAAATGAGCTAATTTTAGCCTTTGGATAAATAATCAAAACTCTATTCTTTTATGGGTTTTAAGCATATGTTTTCGGGAGTTGGAAAAAGAGTAAAAAAATGCTGGACTTTTGCCGGTTCGCATTATCGTTTCGTCTTTTTTATCGGTTTGCTAAGCGGAATAGTATTGTTATTATTTAGTCACAAGTTTGTGGAATACACTTCCACTGACAGCTCTTGTGAGGCTTGTCATGTTCACCCGCAAGCAACAAGCTCCTGGAAGCTATCAGTTCATTACGGTAACACATCCGGCGTGATAGTACATTGTGTTGATTGCCACCTTCCACCAGATGGGATTAAGTATTTGACAGCAAAAGCTAAGACCGGCATCAAGGATATTTGGGGGTTTTTATTAAAAAATAAGGACAAGATTGATTGGGAAGCAAAGTCTACGCTTGAACACGCTAAGAAACACACCTTCAACGCGTCCTGTACTCATTGCCATCAAAATTTGTTTCAACTTGACCTTAGTCAGCAAGGTGTGAATGCACATCTGGATTATGTTAATAATCCGGAGGGAAAAGTTTGCATTCAGTGTCATCTGGATGCCGGGCATTACGACCCAAATGCTCTACATGCGCATAATACTGAGTTTGCCGAAATGCCCGACGAATCCCGGGAAATTTATACCCAGCCGGCTGTTGTAAGTAGTTTTGAAAGCTTTACTGAATTTATTCCCAAATCCCCTGTGTCATTTGAAATGATAACTGTTCCTGAAGGTATTTTCACCCTGGGAAGTCCTGAAAAAGAAGCATTACGTGATGAAGATGAAGGTCCGCAGCGAAGAATCAAGATCAGTAAATTCTTCATGGGTAAAGTTGAGGTCAGTTGGGAAGAATATATGGCCTTTTTCTCTCAAACCAGTGCAGAGGGGAAATCAGAAACCTCTAGTTCCGGGAATGGAGAAGTTGATGGCATAACAGGCGCTACACCTCCATGGGGAGCACCTGACCAGGGTTGGGGGAAGGAAACCCGTCCGGCTATCACAATGACCCATCATGCTGCTTCTGTATACTGTCAGTGGCTATCAAGCATAACAGGAAAAAATTATCGATTGCCAACAGAAGCCGAATGGGAATATGCCTGTCGAGGAGGAACCGAAACAGCTTACTTTTTTGAGGGCAGTGCAAAGGATTATTCCGAAGAAAAGTTTTGGAACAAAATATTCGGAGCTGACACCAGTATCATAGCTGGTTACGTTTGCTATAGGGGAAATATCCCCAATAAAACGCAGAAACCCTCCTTCGTAAAGGAAAATCCTTTTGGCCTGATAAATATGTTAGGAAATGTAGCCGAATTTTGTTCGGATTGGTATAGTCCGGAAATTTATTCCACTTATCCAACGGGCAACAGGGTGGCAGTTAATCCCAAGGGACCAGCAAGCGGAAAGGAACACGTTATTCGAGGTGGGGCTTATTGGAGTGATGCAAAAGATGTTAGATCTGCAGCAAGAGAAAATACTCAACATGATAGCTGGCTCCTTACTGACCCCCAGATTCCAAAAAGTATATGGTGGTATTCCGACAGTAAGCATGTTGGATTCAGGGTGGTTTGTGAATGGGATGGTGAATAAGTACTATTTGATGAATTAAGGTTTTAGATTTTGCAATAATCATGGAAAAGAAACAAGTGGTTAGCAGGAGAAAGTTTCTCGGCACAGCCGGAACAATTGGGGTAGTTGGTAGCATTGGTATGAGTTCGCTTATTGCTGCCTGCGGAAAAGACAAATCAGGCAAGAATTTACCTGAATTAAACAAACTCGACCAGGCGCCGGATGGCGAGGTTCTGAAAGCAGGATTGGTTGGTTGTGGTAATCGGGGTACCGGTGCTGCATTTGATTTCCTTAATGCAGGGCCCAATCTTGAGCTGGTTGCCCTGGCAGATGTGTTTGACGACCAGGTGCAACTGTGCCGCGGCAAGTTGAAAAAGAATAAGAATGTTGATATCCCGGATAATATGTGCTTCACCGGTTTCGATGGATATAAAAAACTAATCGAGTCGGGTGTTGATATTGTTTTGCTTGCCACACCTCCACATTTCAGGCCTGAACACCTGGCTGCCTGTGTGGAAGCCAAGAAGCACGTGTTTATGGAAAAACCGGCCGCCGTGGATCCTGTTGGAATCAGGTCAATAATAGGTTCCGCAAAAAAAGCTGAAGCTATAGGGCTTTGTATTGTGGGCGGAACCCAAAGAAGACATCAGCGGGATTATCTGGAAACATACCGGCAGGTACAGATGGGGGCAATAGGTGATATCGTAGCAGCTAATGGCTACTGGCTGCAGAATCATGTTTGGTACAGAACTCGCCAGGAAGAGTGGTCAGATATGGAATACATGATACGTAACTGGAACAATTTCAGGTGGTTGTGTGGAGATCATTTTCTTGATACTCATGTCCACAATATTGATGTAATTAACTGGTTCTCAGGAGGCCAACCAATTTCCGTTATAGGAGGAGGAGCACGTCATCGGCGCCTGACAGGAGATCAATGGGACTTCTTTAGTGTAGATTTTTATTATGGAAACGGTGTCCATTCCCATTCTATGTCGAGACAAATAGATAACTGTGCTAATGCCACAGCAGAACATATTAGGGGAACTGAGGGTTATACTAATTGCCAGAATACTATCTTCAATCCTGATGGCAGTATTAAATGGAAATATAAATATCCTGAAGATGCCAATGGAAACGAAACCACAACACCAAAAGTTTCTCCTTATGTGCAGGAACATATTGATCTGGTAACTGCTATTCGCACTAATCAACCAATAGTTGAGGCCGAAGAACTGGCTCTATCAACACTTACGGCCATCATGGGCCGGGAAGCTGCATATACCGGCAAAAAATTCACCTGGGAAGAAATTTCCAGGTCGAGCATGCGCATGGGGCCATCCGAATATGTTATGGGACCGGTAGATATGGAGGTCGTTACTCCTGTGCCCGGAACAGCACATGGACAATTTTAAGGTTTCTTAAAAATTGTTAAATCAGCGCAGTTGTGGTTTAATCTGCTTATTTTTATTCCCACTAGATCAAACTATTAAAACTACTTCTATGAAAAAACTTATTTTTCTGATCATAGCAGGCATTTTGTTTGCCGGTTCTGGATTTGGCCAGAAAGCTGATTTCCGT
This sequence comes from Bacteroidota bacterium, assembly GCA_030592205.1. Classification (GTDB taxonomy): domain Bacteria; phylum Bacteroidota; class Bacteroidia; order Bacteroidales; family UBA12481; genus JAUVKA01. The sequence continues at coordinate 20,328 of JAUVKA010000009.1, forward strand.
TCAGCAGAGAAATTCACATCAGATTACTTGAAAAAAATGCTGGGAAGCACTTCAGTTCGTGCTAACTGGCTGAAAGACTGTGATAAGTTTTGGTATTCTTATAAAACTGGCGATGGAAATTTTTACTGGTTTGTAAACCCAGGCAAGAATACGAAAGAGCTTCTTTTTGATAACAATTACTTGTGTTCTGAAGTCAATCAACAAATCAATAAAATATTAAATCCTCTTGATCCTGGTATTAAAAAATTAAAATTCAAAGATGAAAACGATGCATTTAATTTTGAGGTTGACAGCTTCAAATTTGAATATGTCTTGAAAACGAAAGCAATCACTATTGTTGATACGATTAACCAAAAAGAAGAAGCCAAAAAGAAAAAGGAAGATGCCTGGAAGGGTTATAATAAAGATTCAACCTGGATTGTTTTTGCCAAGGAATACAATTTATATCTGATGAAAGCGGATGATCCTGATAGCACTGAATATCAGCTTACTACAGACGGTGAAAAATATTACTCATGGGGAGGCCGTAATCGTGATGAAGACGACACAACAAAAGTTAAGAAGGAAAGAGCACGTGTAAGCTGGTTAGAAAATAATGAAAAATTCTATGTGTCACGTAGAGATTCACGGAAGGTTAAAGATCTATGGGTGTTAAATGTTTTGGCCGATCCACGACCGAAACTTGAAACATATAAATATGCTATGCCCGGTGATGAATTTGTTCCACAATCGGAACTCTGGATCTTTGATGTTAACACTAAAAAAGGAATCAATCCGGATATTGCAAAACACAAAGATCAGACTTTCAGAGTTTATCCCATTAAAGAACTCTCAGATGAAATCTATTTAACCAGAAAAGACCGGACTTGTGCTATTCAGGATGTTTGTGTAATCAACACAGAATCGGGAGAAGTTAAGGAGCTGTTCTCCGAAACAGATGAGCCATACTGGCACTCAAACAGCAGACTTTATGTGGTTAATGAGGGTAAAGATCTGATCTGGTGGTCGGAAAGAACCGGCTGGGGCCAATTTTATCTATATGACAAAGAAGGGAATTTGAAAAATGCTATTACTCAAGGAAACTATATGGCTGGTAGAATTACTCGTATCGACACCCTGGGGAGGGAAATATTTTTCTCAGCAACCGGTCGTGAAGCCAACATTGACCCTTATTATTCCATGACTTACAAGGTTGGTTTTGATGGTGACGGATTTCAGCTACTAACACCCGAAGATGCCACGCATAGTGTTAGCTTACCCAAATCCAACGACTATATGGTTGATACTTATTCAAGGGCTGACCTTGCACCCAAATCGGTTTTACGGGATAATAAGGGTAATTTACTCATGGAGCTTGAGGAAACTGATTTACGACGCCTTTATGAAACCGGATGGCAAATGCCAGAGCGATTCACAGTTAAAGCAGTTGATGGTGTAACTGACTTATACGGAGTTATGTG
>JAUVKA010000413.1 GCA_030592205.1 Bacteroidota bacterium
TACAGCGCTCCCAATACTATAAGAATTTGTTTGATCCCAGTACCGGCTTTATGCGTGCTAAGATGGGTTCCCAATGGTTTGCCCCATTTGACCCATTTGAGGTTAATTATAATTATACAGAAGCAAATGCCTGGCAGTACAGCTTTTTTGTTCCACAGGATATTTCAGGAATGATGGATCTGTATGGCGGCCCAGGTCCCTTTGAGGCCAAGCTGGATGAGCTATTTTCAGCCTCGTCTGCAACAACTGGCCGGATTCAGGCAGATATTACCGGTCTGATGGGGCAGTATGCTCATGGAAATGAACCATCGCATCATATGGCCTATCTATATGCTTTTGCAGGTAAGCCCTGGAAAACCCAGAAATATGTAAATCGTATTTGCCGTGAGATGTATACTGATCAGCCTGATGGTTTAAGCGGTAATGAGGATTGTGGCCAAATGTCGGCCTGGTATATTTTCAGTTCAATAGGTTTTTATCCAGTAACACCAGGTTGTCCTGAATATATTATTGGTACCCCAATGTTCGAAGAAGTTACTATCAAGCTGGAGAGTGGAAAGCAATTCAGAGTTAAGGCCTTAAATTATCATCCTGATAATATCTATATACAAAAAGCAGTCCTCAATGGTGAAGAATACCCAAGAAGTTATTTGCTTCATGAGACCATAATGCAGGGTGGTGAGTTGCTGTTTCACATGGGGCCGAAACCAAATTACCAATGGGGGATAGGCGACAATAAACCACATACCGGCATTGATGATCACCTTATTCTACCGGTTCCTTACATCATGAGAGGTGATAAAACCTTTGAGAAAAGTACAATGGTGGAATTATCCTGTCTGGATACAACTGCTGCTATATTCTATCAATCAGTAGCTATCGGCTCAGATGGAACCAACAATTTTAGAGAATACAGCAAGCCGATCAATCTTAACCGGTCGGGAAAACTCAGGTTTTATGCGCAGAAAAGTGAACTGGTAACTCCAATCATGGAGGCCAGCTTTTACAAACTACCCGCAAATCGCAGTATTACTCTGCACACTAGTTACTCCAACCAGTATTCAGCAGGAGGTGATAACGCTCTTATCGATATGATAAGAGGAGAGCGAAATTTCCGTACTGGAGCCTGGCAGGGATATGAGGGGGCTGATATTCTGGCTGAAGTGGATCTGGGATCAGTACGATCCATAAGTCATTTGGAACTTAGCTGTTTCCAAGATCAGGATTTTTGGATATTTATGCCTTTATATGTGGAGTTTGAAACATCAAATGATGGCTTGGAATGGGTCTCTTTTGGCAGAGATGAAAATGATATTTCTGAGAAATCAATAGGATCATTTATAAGAATATTCCAAGTGGATTCTTGGTCCTCTGGTCGCTATGTAAGAGTACGTGCAAAAAACAGGGAGATTTGCCCCGAATGGCATAAAGGAGCCGGACTAAAGGCATGGTTATTTGCGGATGAGTTAGTCATTCAATAGTTGTATCACAAATTCCATTTGTGCCTTCTGTTTCAATCAAAATTTATAATATTCTTTGAATTATTAATCATTTATCAGATGAAAAAAATTACCAGTATACCTGCAACACTCGTGTGTTTGCTTGCATTATCATGTAGCTCAATTTCAGGGATTGCCCAGGAAACTATTCATCAGTTTGTTGATGGACTTACTGTACCTCTGCTAGGGAAGTATGGAAGAGAAGCTGTTTTCCAGGATCAGTTATTATATCATATAGCTGAAGATACATGGAATACTCCAATAGAAGGAGAGCTTGCATTTTCTGATGAGAATGGTGAGGAAACCAACTGGTCTCCGATTAATACAAATGATAAGGGATTTTTTCAGCATAAAAATTTACGTGGAGGATATCTATATTGCGAATATGAATCGCGGAAATCTGTTGTGGTGATTTTGGAAGCAAGCGGTCATAACGAAGTATTCGTAAATGGAGAACTTCGTGGTGGTGATGTGTATAACTATGGTTGGGTTCAGCATCCGATTCTTCTTAAGAAAGGTAAAAATTCTTTTCTGTTTCGTGGTTCACGCGGGCGGATTAATGCCAGTTTGACTGTGCCTTCGGCCAAGACTTTTTTATCTGATCGTGATCCACTTATTCCGGATTGGAAAGAAGGATGGACCAATGAGCTTGCAGGTGCTTTAAGATTGATTAATGCCGGCACTGAAGAAATTACAGGTTTTCAGATTATTAGTTTTATCAATGGCAAAAAGAACCAGACTTCCGAAATCCCGATTATTGGCCCGCTAACCAGCCGGAAAATTCCTTTCATGATGAATGCAGTGGGCTATAAGGCCGGAGATACTATTTCTCTTAGCTTCACTCTACTTGATGCCAAAGGCAGGGAAGTGAAAATGGAAGACAGCCCGGTATTTGAGATTAAGGTAAAGGGTGCATTTGATCGTAGAAAAGAGACTTTTATTTCTAATATTGATGGTAGTGTTCAGTATTATAGCCTGGTTCCTCCAAGTGTTCCGAACCTCAGCAATCCGGCATTGTTCTTTTCTCTACACGGAGCCTCCGTAGAGGCGGTAAATCAAGCTGCTGCTTATTCTCCAAAAGATTGGGGGATGCTTGTAGCCCCAACCAATAGAAGGCCCTATGGGTTCGATTGGGAAGATTGGGGGCGTATGGATGGAAAAGAGGTTTTGGAAATCGTTAGAGAAAAATACCATCCCGATCCTGGTCGGATGTACCTGACAGGGCATTCTATGGGTGGACATGGAACCTGGCAGTTTGGAGTGAGCTACCCGGGGTATTGGGCTGCAATAGCACCTAGTGCGGGATGGTACAGTTTCTGGTCTTATGCCGGAAAGAATAAGCTGGATAATCCTAATCCAATGGAGGATGCATTTTTAAGGGCTTCCAATCCAAGCAACACCCTGGGACTTTCGGGAAATTACCTTCATTACGGAGTATATATCTTGCATGGAGATGCAGATGATAATGTTCCTGTTTCCGAAGCCAGGTTCATGCGCGAACATCTTGCCGGATATCATGCCGATTTCTGCTATTATGAACGCCCGGGAGCCGGCCATTGGTGGGGGAATCTCTGTGTTGACTGGCCTCCATTGTTTGAATTCTTAGAGAATCATAAAAGGACTGAAGCTAAGGATATAACGAACATTGATTTTAGTACCTCCTGTCCGGCTGTGTCTTCAGAA
>JAUVKA010000100.1 GCA_030592205.1 Bacteroidota bacterium
ACACCAGCTCACAAAAGGTTCTTTCAAATCCAAGCTTAAGAATCGATGAATTAAGAGTTTTTTCAAATTGCTCTTCATGCATATCAATAGCCGCAATAATCATAGTATTGATATTGGCATCCAGGCTCTCGTTTGAATCTGAAATAATTCCAACTTCCTCTATTATTTCCTTATCGCTTAATTCTGAAATGAGTGAGATCTTGAAGCCGTTTTTATTCAATATACTAATATTCAAGAGTTTCTGCAAGTTCTTGTCAGAATAATATCGAATATTAGTGCTAGTTCGTTCAGGAATAATTATCCCAAATCGTTTTTCCCACATACGAATTGTGTGGGCTCTGATTCCTGAGATTCGCTCAAGATCCCGAATTGAGTATTTTACCTGATTCATTTGCGTTTTAACAAGCTATTGAAAACTGCACTCAAATATGTTAACAACCCGACCTGTATTTAGTTCACCTTCAGATGAAAAAACTTCTTTTAAAAATATTGTAATTACTAATACTATGATGTCTTCCGATTTACAATAGGAAGAGCCAGCAGAGCAATTAGTCCGATGAAAATCATGAATATTGTTGTGGAGCCATGGAGTACAATTGCAACCAATTGTCCATCTGATTTGGCTAATCCAAGAACCAAAAGTGTTTCAATAACAAAGAAGTGGTAGGATCCAATCCCACCTTGAACTGGTATCATCATTCCGATACTACCCATAGCCAGCAAAGAAAACGCTGCCATAGCCCCCATTTCCCTTGTTGGGCCATATCCTAATAAAACAGAATATGTCATTAAAAAATAACAGCCATAAATCACAAATGAATAGAAAACAAATAGTCCAGGTCTTTTTATTTTTCTTATGGAGAATAATCCCATCATAAACTTCTTCAGAAGTTCAATGACCTTATTTATCCATGGATGAGACAGGATTTTTTGGCGATTATAATAAATCACTAGTCCTACCAGGAGAAATACAGCGAAAAGTACCAGCCAAAATTTCCATGAATAAATCAATGGAGAGTCGAAGCCGATTCTGCTCCTGTTATTTTCCAAAAAACCGGTAATCAGATCAAATTGAAGAAAAACCACACCGAGTAAAATCAAAATCAAAATCAATACATCAACAATTCTTTCTGTAACTACTGTGCCAATCTGTGGAGCAAAAGGAATTTTCTCATATTTAGTAAGCACTCCACATCTGCTAATCTCTCCTAATCTGGGGAAGGCAAAGTTGGCCAGATACATTATCAGAACAGCAAAGAAAGTATTAATCACACCAGGTGAGTACCCCAGCGGCTGGATCAACATCCTCCACCTTAATGCTCTTACTATATGACTAATAAAGGAAAAAACTAATGAGAGCAAAATCCATTCAATTTTAAACTCCTTGATTCCAGTCCAAATCTCAGCAGGATCCTGCCCTCTGTAAACAAAGTAAAAGATCAGGATACCAAGTCCAAAAAACAACAGATATTTCAGACTTTTTGAAAAAGTGATTCTTGCCATAGGGTAATCGATTATTAATTAAAATTTCTCGTCATATTTAGTCCACAAAGAATCTCCCAGTTTCCAGGCTTTGCTCACAACTTTTTCTCCCCATTCCATAGTAAAATCAGTCAGAATCCGGCCCCTTTCTTTTTCATTTTTGACTTCCTGGATATTCTTTTCGAGCTGCAAATATTCTCCATAAACATCCTTCTGCAAAGGTTGCCATACCTGCTCCAAATCCTTCCTCATATCACCCCAGCGCTGAGCAGCAAGTGTTCCAAGACGGTTAAAGGCCCACCAGGCACTTTCCCTGGTATAACCATTTACACGGCCAGGTGTTTTGTATGAATTTGGAAGATCTTCTGAACCGGCAAAAACCGGAATATAGATTGATGAGGCAACATTATCCTGGGCAAGCCAGACTACACCTCCTATATCGTCAGGCAACCAGCTTCTGCATTGAATTATCGTAGCATACATTGTGTACCAACGGGCAATAGTGCGCTCCCCGCGCCAGCCCCATCCACCATTTATTCGGAATACTTTATTCATATCATAAGGCATAAATGGATTAGCCATTGGAGAAATAATGGTTTTCCCATCATCATCAGTAACAGTTATATCCTTAACAAAATTATAATCAGTCCCTTCGTAATAATCCTGAAAAACTACAATAAGGTCTTGCAGACTTACCTTTTCATCCGGTTTTATCGAGAAGGGATAATTTTCGGCATAGGCTTCCAATTCAAGAGAAGGTGCCAGTAGATCAAAAACCCTCCATTCCCTCCTGCGGGCAGCAATAGAGGTTCGACTTTCAGGAGCATAAACATAACAGAATCTAAATGGCTCAGCCCTGGTCCACCAACCATTCTCTAAAGCTACATCATAAATATTATCTGAAACCATAAAATAATCCTTGTCATCCGGGTTGATCTCCTTAATGGTACTGGCATTTGCATTAACAGATATGTGATCATCCGGAACACGCTGTGCCGCCCATACTGCTCCCACTTTACCTTTTCCAGGCCCCACTACTTCGAGATGCCAAACCTCCTGTGGATCAGCTATTGTCATACACTCTCCTGCATCACTCCATCCATATTCTTTCAGCAATTCACCTGCTAATTCAATTGCTTCCCTTGCTGTTTTAGTTCTTTCCAGCATCAGCTGAATCAGACGCTGACAATCAATAATTCCAGCATCGGATTGTAATTCGGGACGCCCGCCAAAGGTCGATTCTCCAACCCCCAACTGGTATTCATTCATACAAGGATATGCTGTATTGATAAATTTATAAGTCTGTTTTACTTGAGGGATTTCACCCACCGGGACATGTTTATATGCAGGCATAGCAAGGGAATCATCAGACATTCTTTTAAACATACTAAGCTTACTGCCCTTGGGATGAGTTATAGAAGGAATGATATCCATCCAGGAACGTGTTCTGTGACTATCATCTGTATGGGAAGTAATAACTGATCCATCAGCTGTAGCTAATCTGCCAGCTGTTACACTGGTGCATCCCTCTGGAAAACCATCGGCCCAATCACTTTTATCTACCTGAGCAAAAGAGATAAGTGAATAAGCCAGACTGAGGGCAAGAATCAAAATATTTTTCATCATTTTATTATTTTTTTTGCAAAGTTCGAAGATACAAAAATCCAATCACTGCTTGTTTAATTTCTTGGTTTTCATACTAACCAACATTAGGATAATAGCGATACTCAAACTAAAAATCGCTATACCGAAAGTCCATGAGAAGCCGAAAAGCTCATAGAACATTACTCCCATGATTGGGGCGAACATTCCCCGAACACCTGTAAGAGTAAGATGAACAGATTGATAATTGGCTGCATCCTGATCCTTAGCAAAATAGGCTGAACCAATAAACCATAACAGGCTCATAGTTGCAGCAAACACAGCGTGAGCAAGGTAGGCCAGGATCAAAGAATAATAGACTTTAATGCCAAAAAACTCGAATGATTGGGGGAAATATTCAGTAAGAGCCAGAAAAAATAAGAACAATAGAAGTGAAAGAAATGTGAAGGCTGCAAATTTCCTGGGATCTATCTTTCCAATCAAACGGCCAAAGAATGGCAGAATCAAAATTGCCAGAATATTATAGGCATTTTTATAAAACGCCACTGTTGAATAATTCATATTCAACACTCTATCAAAAAAAATCGTTATCACAGCAATGGTAGTCATCCAGGCAAATCCGTAAAACATAAAGCCAATTTCAAAATCTCTGTATGGTTTATTCTTTGTGATAATTTGCCACATATTTGACAGAGATCGTTTTACAGAAACAAAAAATCCGACTTTAGGCTCAATTCTGGTTTGCTCAAAAGGGATCTTACTCAGTAGAAGCACAGAGCCGATGCCCAGCCCTGCCAAAACGGGATAAACATAGACATAAGCATATGGGTCGTTGTCAAGCAGCAGGCCAAATCCGAAAGTGGCAAACAACATGACGACCTTGTTTAAGGTAGTTGCATACGAGTATAATGTGCCGAAATGACTTCCCTTATAGTTGGTCCTCAAAAACAGATTTATTGAAGGGAAAATTATGGGATTAGCCAGAAAAAACAGTAAAAAAACGATCAGAAATAAATATTGAAAAACCGGGAATTCCAAATAGGTATCCAGGGAATGTGGAAAGAATATTAAAAGCAAAAGAGGGAGTCGCGTAAAAAGTGCCACTTTCCTGAGCATGCCAGGTTTATTTTTTGTTCTCTTTAAGAACTCATTGAAAAGAACAGAAAACAACAACATTATCACCGACAATTGAAATAACACTCCAATCTGGAAGTTGCTTCCTTTCAAACTTTTAATCAGAACAAACTCATTAAGAGCAAGAACTCCCATGATGATGCCCTCGATAAATGAGTAACTCATGTGAATCCGGAAAACTTTGCGTTCAACCGGGTCTAAATTTTGCAACTTTAATTTCAACTAGCTATTTTATTTGTGGACAAAAGTAAGATCAATTTTTCGTTAATAAGGATTACAAAAATTTATTACATTTGTTCATTATTTTTAATTAGTCCAGTTAACAATGGAATGCACCGAAATAGTTTCTACTGTTAAGCAGATATTCACTGAATACATTGAAAAGAAGGGGCATAGAAAACCCCGGAAAGGTTTGCTATACTTGAAGAAATATATTCCCAGGAAGGTCATTTTGACATCGAGACCCTCTATATCTACATGAAAAATAAGAATTATAGAGTCAGTCGGGCTACTTTATATAATACAATAGAATTATTATTGGATTGCGGCCTGGTGATCAAGCACCAGTTTGGTAAAAACATTGCCCAATTTGAAAAAGCCTATGCCTGCAAGCAACACGACCATATGATTTGCACTTCCTGTGGAAAAGTATTTGAGTTTTGTGATCCCAGGATTAACGAGATCAAAGAAACTGCAGCAGATATCATTTCCTTTGATGTATCTCATCATTCATTGTATTTCTATGGATTATGTGCAATCTGCCGGGAGAAATAATTTACTTATACCTTTTTCAGGTAAACAGATATGAGTCTTCATTTATCTAATAATTTCAGATAGTTCAAAACTCCTGATTTTTTCTACATATTATTATCCATATAAATAAATAGAAGTTTTACTTTTGAAAATGGTTTTTCGCACCTGCGAAAAGCCATAAATTTTTTAAAATCAGGACATATGAGTTTGGATGTATTGTTGGGACTTCAATGGGGAGACGAAGGTAAGGGTAAAATTGTAGATGTATTAACACCAGATTATGATGTGATAGCACGCTTCCAGGGTGGTCCGAATGCCGGACACACCCTTGAATTTAACGGGCAAAAACACATCCTACACCTTATACCCAGTGGAATATTCCATCCAGACACTCTTAATATTATAGGTAATGGAGTTGTCTTAGATCCAATCATATTCAAAAAGGAAGTTCTTAACCTATTATCAAACGGGGTTGATGTAAAATCCAAATTAGTGATCTCCAGAAAAACCCACCTTATTTTACCTACACATTGTGCTCTGGACGCCGCTCAGGAATCCTCCAAGGGCAGTTCAAAAATCGGCTCAACATTAAAGGGTATTGGTCCGGCTTATACTGATAAGATTGCAAGGCAGGGTATACGTGTAGGAGATATTCATAGTTCAGATTTTCAGGAACGCTATGATAGGCTCAAGGGAATCCATGAAGACTTATTAGCATGGTCGGGACAGGAAACTGAAATATCTGCCAGAGAAAAAGAATGGTTTGAAGCAATAGATTTCTTAAAAACCTTTAAACTAGTAGATTGCGAATATCTTGTTGATCAAATCCTGGCTGAGGAAAGAACCTTTCTGGCAGAAGGAGCCCAAGGATCCTTGCTTGATGTAGATTTTGGATCATATCCATTTGTTACCTCATCCAATACTGTTTGTGCCGGTGCTTGTACCGGACTTGGTGTTGCTCCCTCCAGAATTAATAAGGTTTATGGCATATTTAAGGCTTATTGTACAAGAGTTGGTAGCGGCCCCTTCCCTACCGAACTGGAAGATCATACAGGAGAACAATTGCGCAAGCAAGGTCACGAGTTTGGTTCTACCACAGGGCGCCCAAGAAGATGCGGATGGTTGGATCTCGTTGCTCTAAAATATACGGTTATGCTCAATGGAGTTACTGAGCTTATCATGACCAAAGCTGATGTTTTTACTGATATTGATACTATTAAAATTGCTACCTCCTATATAATAAATGGGAAGAAAAGTAAACATTTTCCTTTTGATCCGGTTCAGGAAATCACCCCGGTTTACACTGAACTGCCAGGGTGGAAAGTTGATATTTCATCCATTCGCACAATAGGAGATATGCCGCCGGAATTAAGCAGCTATATCTCCTATATTGAAAAGGAGCTGGGTGTTCCAATTCGCTGGGTATCAGTTGGACCTGACAGGGAGGCTATTATTAAGATTCCTTCATTGGCGCATCAGCCAAAATAGCCACCAGGAATTCCCAAAATTTTCCAACAGTTTCAATATTCACCTTTTCATCCGGTGAATGAGGAAAGCGAATTGTTGGTCCGAATGAAAGCATGTCCCAATTTGGATAAGCACCACCAAGAATACCACATTCAAGCCCCGCATGAATACCCTTTATCTCCGGAATCTTACCGTAAAGATTATTGTAAACCTGCTGTGAAGCCTTCAAAATCGCTGAATCCATATTCGGTTTCCAACCCTGATACTCACCATCAAACATAATATCAGCTCCAGCCAGATCAAATACACAGCTAAACATATTCTTAAGATCTTCTTTGGCTGAATCAACAGAGCTACGGATAAGGCATTGTATATTAACCTGCTCACCTTCAGTTTGGATTATCGCCATGTTTGTAGAAGTTTCAACCAGGCCTTCCATATCCATACTCATCCTCACCACTCCGTTAGGGCAAGCGTAAATTGAACGGATTAGCCTCAGTGCTGTATCATCATCCATTACCGATGAAGGAAGTTTAGCTTCCTCAAATACAGTTTCCAAACCAGGATCAGCAGAAGAAAGCTCTTTGCGAACTCTCCCAGTATATTCCTCGTAAGCCTTCCTGAAATCATTTACCTGATCCGAAGGAAGGGTAACAGTCACAACGGATTCTCTGGGAATAGCATTCCTCAGACTTCCACCCTTGATTATTCCCACTTTAAGATTATAAGTACTCAATGTCTCATAAAGAAATCGAAACAGAAGTTTATTCGAATTTCCTCTTTCCAGTGGAATATCCAAACCGGAATGCCCTCCTTTTAGTCCTTTTACATAGAGATTAACGGCTGCTGAACCAGCGGCTGGAGCCTCTGGCTTAAAATCAAAACTGATATTGGCATTTGTTCCACCGGCACAACCAACATACAGCTCACCCTCATCTTCAGAGTCCATATTCAATAAGATATCCCCCTTTAGAATACCCGGTTTTAATCCGAATGCCCCTGTCATTCCTGTTTCCTCATCAATAGTAAATAGTGCCTCTACCGGACCGTGAGGAATTTGATCAGACTCAAGCACTGCCATAGCTGCGGCTACCCCCATGCCATTATCTGCTCCCAGAGTGGTTCCATTTGCGGTTACCCAATCACCATCAACATAAGCATCAATCGGATCCTTTTCAAAATCATGCTTCGAATCGGAATTCGCCTGAGGAACCATATCGATATGACCTTGCAGGACAATACCCTGACGATTCTCCATTCCAGGAGTTGCAGGTTTGCGGATAATAACATTACCAATTTCATCTACAATAGTTTCCAAGCCAAGATTTTCGCCAAACTGACGGATAAAATCCGCTACCTTTTGTTCTTTTTTTGAAGGCCTTGGGATTTGTGTCAGACTATAAAAATGTTTCCAGAGAATTTCCGGATTAAGCTTACTTATTTCATTGCTCATTATATCAAATTTAAAAATTTACAAAAAAGAACCTAAAGGTAACTAATGCCTTGTAAAAGAAAAAAGCCGCCGGGACATAATCGCGGCGACTTTTACATTATTTTTTTTATTGTTATGCTTATTCTGATATTGCCTCAGGTTTTGCTCCTGATGGCAATTCCAGTCCATAACCCTGTTTGCGGTCGGCTTGTTTAAGCTTGAAAGACAAGAATATAGATATCACACCACAACCCACTAACAAAAGAATTGGGATGGTATAATCATAATTGGCTTCACCAGCCCTAATTGCATCAAGATCGGCCTTATTTACAAGGTCGAGCAAGGCACCGATTCCCCAAAAGAACAGGCCAAGACCCCAGTTTTGAACAGTAAACATAGAAGCATAAGCCGTTCCCAACCTATTCTCCGGCACTATTTTAGCAACTGATGGCCACATAGCTGCCGGAACAAGAGAGAATGCTATGCCCAATGATAACAAACCAAAATAAGCATGAAATACACTATCAAATAAGGATAAGGATAGGTGGGCAACTATTAACAGAAAGGAGCCCAATATCATCAGGGATGCCGCCTTACCCTTTTTATCAACATATAATCCAAAAATTGGCGTAAACAAGATTGTCCCTAATGGTATTAATGAAGCCGTTTTCGGTCCATTATTCAACCAAATTTTAAGATAATCTGATAAGGATGAGATAAAAAAGATAAACAGCGCAGCAATTACTCCTAATGCTATCAACTTTCCTCCCATTTTTTTAATTTGACTGGGAATAATGGAGAAGCTAATTCCAAAAATAAAGAAAGCCAGAAAAACGGCAGCATTTCCCATAGCGGCACTACCAAATAAGATAATATTTCCTTCTGCAGGCAAATCATAGGTAAACCCAAATTTGTTAACCAACATATCGGCAGCATACTGGATAAATGGGAATACCGCTGCATAGAAAGCAACACAGAGTAAAGCTATATACATAAAGCTAGGATTTGTTGCGAGCTTTTTAAGATCAGCGAATTTGAAATCCTCATCAGCACCTTCTTCAGCCTTATCTTTATTAAGTTTAGCTTCCTGCCTATCCAGACGGATATCAAAAATCAAATAAATAACAAACATGATCAGGCCGATTCCAATTAGCGTTGCTGCAAAGGCAACAGCTGCGGGAACAGAATTGCCGGCAATATCCGGACTAAGGGCAATACCTGTGGCAGAACCGAGTCGTCCAAAGCCAACACTTATGGCCATTGCCAGAGCCAACTCATACCCTTTGAACCATTTCACCACGGTTCGGGTAACCACAACACAAACTATCTCAAGACCAGAGCCAAACATAATCCGGCCAATGATCATCCATGTAAGCATGGTTGAATGATCATCTCCAAAGAAGCCGGCTGTAGCCAAAGCTGAAATGGCAGCTCCCAGTACAGCCAAACCACCGAAAAGCAGACCGGCAAGGCGGATGCCCCATTTGTCGAGTATAATACCTCCGACAATGATCATCCCGAACATATTGGCAATGGTAGTAAGTCCGATCAATCTTCCAAATTCCTCGCTGGTGAAACCCATTGTGGTTTCCATCATCCCTTTCAGACCCCCATAGAAGTCCTGGAACCAATAGGTTGCGAACATCAGGCCACTAATAAGTATTAAGACCATCCAACGAAAACCCGGGCGGTCACGCATGGTTTTTGTAATATTTTCCATTCAATTGAAGTTTGAAGTTAAGCGCCAAAGATAAAAAAATGCTGTAGGAATTATCCTTTGTTAGCAATAAAACATCTCAGCTATTTTTCATATATCCCTTCCAGGTTCCCTAAATCAGGATGAAGACGAATCATCATATCCGGCTGGCTCAATAATTCCTTTGGTAAAAACTGGATGACACCATATTGGGCTATAAGGAATGACTCTGAAACAAGCTCTTCGCCCACGCGTATTACAGCAATACTGGCCATTCCAGGAACCCTGTAAGCCAAGCCATGTTTCGAATCCATTTCACCAGTTTCAATGCTGACATTGTCTGGCTGACCAGAGAAATCTGAAACCGGGCTGATTACCAATTTGACAGGGTCACCATTAGAATTTCCAGCCGGCAAAACTCCACTGAAATTCGAAAAAGTAAATAGGTCGGTTGATTCTCTCCTGCCATCATTACCAGGAATATAGCTAAATTCAAATACCTGTGTCTCGCTTATTGTCCTGCCTACGAATAGAGAAACATAATCATACTCCAATTTTGTCATTTCCTTGAACATTAATTCCAGGGCCGGACCATCCGGCAAAGGAATCAGACCTTCTTCGATAACAAATTCACCGTTCATCAACCAATATTTTCTTTCTCGAAGTTCCATAATAACGTTAGCAGCTTCCTCTGCCTGATTCATAAGAGTCTTTGTGCTTATCTGTTCCTTTAAAATCGGCAGACGAATAAATGAGGTGTCTGTTCTAAAAGTTTGGTAGACAGTATCCGGCATGGGCTCGGTATGCTTCCTGATAGTCAGATCAGGATATCCCGGGATTATCATATCCCCGGAAGTGTTTAAACG
>JAUVKA010000126.1 GCA_030592205.1 Bacteroidota bacterium
AAAGGCCCTGCTTTTTATTGTTGTTTCAATGTCAGAATTTTTTTTTACCTGCTTTTTCTTCGTGCCGATTTATTTGTAGCGAATGATTTGGACACGCTCCCAGCTGTATTTCTGGCTTCACGGATCCGAAGAAAACCCATGGTTTATGACAGCCATGAGTATTTTACCCAGGTTCCTGAATTGGTTCTCAGGCCACGAGTTCAGAGAATATGGAAGTTCATTGAGCGCAGGATTCAGCCTCATTTAAAATCTGTGATAACAGTAAATGAATCTATTGCCGATATATTCAGAAATGAATATCAGAATAATGTTGTTGTCATAAAGAATTTACCGCTTGCAAGTTCCAGGGAACCAGTTCAGGGAAAACTACGATCTGGATTCAATGACAATCCTATCCTGATCTATCAGGGGGCGATAAATGTGGGCCGGGGATTAGAGGAAATGGTTGAGGCAATGGAACAACTTTCAGAATTCAATCTGCTGATTGTGGGAGGGGGAGATCGTTTTGACTCGTTAAATGAACTTGTCAGAAATAAGAATTTATCAAGTAGAATTTATTTTACCGGGCGGGTTCCTTTTGAATCAATGGGATGGTATACACGACAGGCAAAAATCGGGCTTTCCCTGGAGCAGGACATAGGATTAAATTACCGTCTTTCCTTACCAAATAAATTATTTGATTACATGCAAGCGGGTATTCCGGTTATAGCTTCAGATCTTCCAGAAATTAGAAAGGTAGTGGAAGACGTAGAATTTGGCTTGCTTATAAATGATTTCTCTGCTTCCTTCCTGGCAAATGCAATACGATCGGTATGGCAGGATAAAGATTTATATGACCGGTTAAAAAGCAAGGCTTTGAAAGAAGCATCGAATTACTGCTGGGAAGGGCAGGAGGGGATACTATATGATGTTTATGAAAGGGCTTTTGAATAGAGCTTTGCAGTTTATCCATAGTTTTTTAATATTTGTATATTCGCATCGTTTGATTACGGGGAAAAATGCTAATGGATAAATCAACATTGGAAAACTACTTTAGTGAATTCAAGGATCATATCATTGGGAATGATCTGAATTATAACTCACCCTATGGGCAGCAAAAGATGCTCTATGCTGATTGGATCGCCAGCGGGAGATTATACCGTCCGATTGAAGAGAGGCTTACTTATGGCATTGGCCCATGGGTGGCCAATACGCATACTGAAACCAGCGAATCAGGGGCTCTGATTACTAATGCTTATCAATTGGCTCATAAACTAATTAAGGAGCATGTGAAGGCTGGACCAGATGATGTTATTATCACTGCGGGATCTGGCATGACACAAGTGATAAATAAATTACAGAGAATTCTTGGCCTTCGTTTGTGCGGGGAAGCAGCCGAAAATAATTGTCAGCTTATTCAGAACCGGCCAGTAGTTTTTATAACTCATATGGAACATCACTCCAATCAAACCAGCTGGTACGAATCGAATGTTGATGTTGTGGTATTGGATCCTGATGAGAATCTTCTTGTCAGTACGGAAAATCTTCGGAAGAAGCTCCAGGAATACCCCGACAGGCCTCTGAAAATAGGAGCCTTCACAGCTTGTTCGAATGTAACAGGTATTGAAACTCAGGTTCATGAACTTGCAAAAGTCATGCATGAAAACGGGGGTGTTTGTTTCGTGGACTATGCTGCCTCTGCACCTTATGTAGATATTAATATGCATCCTGATGATCCACTTGAAAAACTCGATGGTATTTACTTTTCGCCCCACAAATTTCTTGGGGGGCCGGGATCATCCGGGGTTCTGATATTTGATGCCTCTCTTTATTCCTGTAAAATTCCTGATAACCCAGGAGGTGGCACTGTTGATTGGACTAATCCATGGGGAGAATACAAATATATTGATGACATAGAACTGCGGGAAGATGGAGGAACTCCAGGGTTTATGCAGGCAATACGTGCTGCTCTTGCCATAGACTTAAAAAACAAAATGGGTACAGAGAATATCCGGCAGAGGGAATCTGAATTATTGGAAATAGCATTCAGGGAATTGAAAACCATCCCCAGACTTAAAATTTTGGCAGATAATGTGCAAGAGCGCCTTGGTGTGATATCCTTCTATATTGAGGACATGCATTTTAATCTGGTGGTTAAGCTTTTATCCGACCGCTTCGGAATACAGGTTCGAGGCGGTTGTGCCTGCGCTGGAACCTATGGTCATTATCTTCTGAATGTGAGCCATATGGATTCAAATAGGATTACCAGCCTGATCAATCAGGGCGACTTATCGCTAAAACCTGGTTGGGTTCGCTTATCTCTGCATCCCACTATGACAAACCAGGAGTTAGAGTTTATAACAGATGCTATCAGGGAAATTCAAGCCATGCATGAAATCTGGGCAGCTGATTATGTTTATAGCAGGGGAACAAATGAATACCACCACCGGGAGAACCCCGCAGACAAAACAGAAATGATTAAGAGCTGGTTTACGCTATAAAGCTTGCGAGTTGCGAGTTGCGAGTTGCGAAATGCTGATACCTTAGCTTGCTTAAGCACTTGTTTACTAATCCCTTATACTTATCCTTACGCCTCAAGCCCTAAGCCTTACGCCTTTCCTTAAGCCTGACGCCTCAAGCCTTACGCCTGTCCTTAAGCCTGACGCCTCAAGCCTTACGCCTTTCCTTAAGCCTGACGCCTCAAGCCTTACGCCTTATCTACAAGCCCATTACTTTTTCGAAATCAAAATAATTCTTGTCTGGTTCCACGGCATTAAGTATGCCATTTTCGCATTTTAGTGTTCGGGAAGGGAATTTTCTGATCATCTCGTAATTGTGCGTAGCCATAAATATGGCACGACCGTTTTTGGAGATGCTTTGCAAAAGCTGCATGAGTTCTTCACTTGTATCGGGATCCAGGTTCCCGGTTGGTTCATCTGCCAGGATTATTTCCGGATCATTCAGCAGTGCACGGGCAATTACTACCCTTTGCTGTTCTCCTCCTGATAATTGGTGTGGGAATTTGTCTTCTTTAAATTGGAATGATACTCTTTCCAGTACTTCAAAGATCTTATTTTTGATTTTGATCTTATCTTTCCAGCCTGTTGCACTTAGAACAAATGCAAGGTTATCATATACATTGCGGTCGGGAAGCAATTGGAAATCCTGAAAAACCATACCAATTTTCCTTCTTAGGAAAGAGATATCGTTGTTTTTCAACTTGCGAAGATCATAACCGGCTACATAAGCCTCACCTTCCTTAATGGGTAACTCACCGTAAATGGTTTTTAGTAAACTGGTTTTGCCGCTACCCACTCTTCCGATCAGGTAAACAAATTCCCCAGCTTGTATATCCAGGTTAACATTTGAAAGGACAAGATTCAGTTTCTGGTAAACAGCTGTGTCTTTTAACGATATAATGGCTAAACTCATATATTTTATCAACGGGGTTTTGTTAATTTATTAATCCTCGCCTGATAGGTACTGGCAAGGGTGACCCTTATCTTTGCTAATGTAAAAATAAAAAGATAAAAAATCAGTTATATTTCTTAGAAGTAACAAGATCACCTATGAGGAAAAAAAGTATTTTCTTTTTATTAGTTTTTGCCGGGACATTTGGTCTGTTCCAGTCCTGGGCCCAGCAAACCGCATATTATCTTGATCCGGATGAAGATTTACGGGAAGGGCTGGAACTTTTCCACAAGGAAAAATACAGTGCTGCCCAGGATCGATTCATTAGGTATCTGGATCGAACTGAGGGAACTGAGACCACTTCTCAGATAGATGCCACCTATTACAGAGCCGTTTGTGCCTTGAGACTGGATCATCAGAATGCTTCCAGTCTGATCGAGAATTTTATCGAAAGTTATCCTGAAAGTCCCAGGGCCAATCAGGCCCGGTTCCAAATGGGAAACTACCTTTTCAATAATGCGAAATACTTACGGGCAATTCGCTGGTACGAGAAGATGAAAACCAAAAAGCTTAATAAGGATGAGCGATACCAATATGTATTTAATACGGCATATTGCTATTTTGAGCAAAAGAAATACAAGCGAGCTGAGAGCCTTTTTTATGAGATTCTGAACCAGTCGGGCCCAAAGAAGGCCGATGCTAGTTATTATTATGCTTATATTCAGTATCTTAATGAGAATTACGAAACTGCCCTGGGTTATTTCCTGGATTTACAAGATAATAGAAAGTATGGAGGAATTGTTCCCTTCTATATTGCACAGGTTTTTTACTTGCAGGAAAAATACGATAAGGTTATAGAGTTTGCCCCAACTCTGATTAACAAAGCTAATCCCAATCAGAAAACAGAAATTGCCAGGATAATAGGGGATGCTTTTTTTCGAAACAATCAGTATGGGGATGCTATCCCTTATCTCGAGATATATCGCAGCGGCGTTAAGAAAATGAGCAGGGAAGAACGCTATCAGCTTGGATTCGCCTATTATCAGAATGGGCAATTACAGGAGGCTGTTGCTGAATTGGAAAGAGTTAAAGATGGTGATGATGATCTATCTCAAAATAGTAATCATCTTCTTGGAGGGATTCTTATTAGTTTGGATGAAAAGATGAAAGCCCGTTCGGCTTTCCGTAAAGCTGCTAATCTGAACCACGACAGAGGAATTCAAGAAGAGGCCCTTCTGAATTATGCAAAGCTGAGTTTTGATCTGTCAATTTCAGGGGAAACTCTGAGAGCTTTTGAGGAATTTCTGGAAAAATTCCCGGAGTCGCCACACATGGATGAAGCTTATGACAATCTGGTTAAGGTCTTCATGAATACCCGGAATTACAAGGAAGCCTTAAATACCATGGATCGTATTCCGCAGAAAAATTCCGACATTCGTGCTGCCTATCAACGTATTGCTTATTACAGGGGATTAGAGCTTTTCAATAACCTCAAATACAGGGAGGCCATAGATCATTTCGATAAATCATTAGTTTATGATTCTTTTAATACTAAGCTCAAAGCTCTTGCAAATTACTGGCGGGGTGAGGCCTGGTATAGTATGAAGGGATATGATCAGGCCATTAAATCTTATAATCGTTTTCTTAATTCTTCCGGGGCATATAATCTGGTGGAGTATAATCTGGCTCATTATAATCTTGCTTACTCCTATTTTAAGAAGCGAAGATATTCTGAAGCCATGTCCTGGTTCAGGAAGTATATTAACCGTGTAGATGCCAGACAAACAAAACTTTTGGCTGATGCTTACAATAGGGTGGGTGACTGTTATTTCATCAATCGTACATATTGGCAGGCAATAGATTATTATGATAAGGCCGCCGGATTGAGGACGGATGATTCAGATTATGCTGCTTTCCAACAGGGTTTCTCATTTGGTCTGGTTCAACGGCCAAATAAGAAGATTGAAATATTGAATGATCTGATACATGATTTCCCAAAATCAAGATACGCTGATGATGCCCTCTACGAAATTGCCAGATCATATATCGACCTGAATAACCGGAATGAGTCGGTTAGAAACTTTAAGAACCTAATTGAGTCGTATCCTTCAAGCTCTTATGTGCGTAAGGCCTACCTTCAACTGGCTTTGATTTCTTATAATAATGAACAAAACACCCAGGCCATGGATTACTATAAGAAGGTTGTTAATTCCTGGCCAGATAGTCAGGAGGCGCGTGACGCAATAGCAGGGATTAAGAATATTTTTATGGATGAAAACCGGGTGGATGAGTACTTTACTTATGTGAAATCTATAGGGCAGGGAGGCGATATTTCAGTCAATGAGCAGGATAGCCTGACATATATGGCTGCAGAGAGTATCTTTATGCAAGGTGATTGTGATCGGGCAAAACAGAACTTTTCCCAGTATATCAACCGCTTTCCAAATGGTTACTTTTTATTAAATGCCCATTATTATAAGGCCGACTGCCACTTCAGGGCTGCTGAATACGATAAGGCGCTATTGTCATACGAATGGATTCTCTCACGTGGGGGAAGTGACTTTTCTGAATTGGCTTTATCACGAACCGGAGCGATCTACTATCAGAAACAGAACTATAGAAAATCCCTTGAAATTTACCGGCAGCTGGTTGGGAAGGCTGAAGTCAGAACCAATGTTGTTGACGCACGGCTTGGAATCATGCGCTGTGTGTATAAACTTCAAGATTATCCGGCGGTGGTAGAGGCAGCCAATGAAATGCTGCTGACCGAAAAGATATCTGCTGAAGTGGTACGGGAATCTACCTATAAGCTAGCCAAGGCATATCAGGCCACTGGAGATAAGGATGGTGCCCTCGATGCTTTTAGTGTGTTAGCTGAAGATGTAAAAAATCTGGAAGGCGCAGAATCAAAATACTGGAAAGCCCAAATTCTTTTTGATAAGGGGCAGGTGGAGAATGCAGAAAAAGAGGTGCTCGATTTTTTGAATAAGAATACTACCCACCAGTACTGGCTGGCCAAAGCATATATCCTTTGGGCTGATATTTATCTGAGTCGTGAGGATTATTTCCAGGCCAAAGCTACTCTGCAGATCCTGCAGGAGAACTACACCAACAATTCAGATGATATTCTTGAGACAGTCAATCGGAAGGTTCAGGAAATTGAAGAGCTGGAGGACAAATAATGAGAAAATCAAAAATAATAATAAATAGGATGATGAAATCAGGTCTGTGTCTGTTTATCGCCGGAATACTTTCCCTGCTGGGACAGGTTGGCTATGGCCAGGAATCAATCAATAAGGAGGTGCGTGTGGTCAAGGCCTACAATCCTACAATTTCGGATGCCTTTAAGGCCCGTTTTATCCCTACTCTTGATGATACAGTCCAGGTTGAAACACGGTTTAATTACTATATAGAGCCGGTCAAACAACCAATTCAATTCAGACTTAAGTCCCTGAAATCGGTTGGTATGAGCCATGATAAGAGTCCTGAGTTGAAAAATTCATATGTCAGAGCAGGATTTGGTAATTACTGGACCCCAATGGCAGAAATGGATATCAATACAACCAGAAACCAGAATACAAACCTGGGCTTTAATATGAGTCACTTTTCATCCCAGGGAAGGATTAAAATGGCAGATGATCAAAAGGTTTATGCAGGATACGCTGATAATCAGGTGAAATTGTATGGATCAAGGATCTACCGGAGTTCAACCCTTTCAGCAGATATGCATTTCAATGAAGATCATTATTTTTTGTATGGCTATAATACAGATACCTTAAGTGATAATTCCTTGATTACTCCACTCAATATGAGGGTGTTGTCGAAAGATTCCCTGCCATACCAACAATACATTGTAGTAGGTACAGCTTTACGGCTTAAGTCGGATGAAAAGAGCCGGAATGGATTTGAATATCAACTGGATCTTGATTATGATTTCCTTCATAAGTTATACCGTGATCTCAAAGTTAATAGCCCGGAGGCAGAACATGGTGCCGGACTACATTTTGCATTTAGCCATGAGTTGAAGAACTTAACTTATGGAGCTGAAACCAGAGGACAATATTTTTACCGAATCAGGTCGACTGACTCATTGAGTAATATGTTGATTAAACTGGATCCATGGATAGGTTTTAACTGGGAAATTGTAAGCCTCAAAGCCGGTCCTAAGTTGGCCCTTAATCGTTTTGATTCATCTCCTTACTTATTTCCGAGGGTTAAGCTTGAAGTAAATATTACAAACACTGTGGTGCCTTATATTGGTTTGGATGGCTATTATGAGATTAATGATCTGCTGAAGATAAAGCAAGAAAATCCATACCTGGTTGATGATCTGGATGTTGATCCGACAATCCATAAGTTTATTGCTTTCGGTGGATTAAGAGGCAGGTTTCTTCCAAAAGCGGCTTTTAACCTTTTTGTCCAATGGGAGGATGTTCAGGATTGGCATTTCTATGTGCCGGATATTACAAATCCATCAAGGAAGCGTTTTGATGTAGTTTATGACGATGGAAGTTTACTTAGAATGGGGGGAGAAGTGAGTATCCATCCCTCGGAAAATCTGGGATTTATTCTCAAAGGACATTACTACCAATACACCCTTGATTCTTTGGATTATGCATGGCATATGCCTATATGGGACCTGAGTTTCTCTACCCGGTATGCTTTCAGAGAAAAGATTACTTTGCAGGCTGATCTTTACCTTATTGGCAGTCAGTTTGTGCCTTCAGAAGATCTTTCAAAGTTCGGTCCGGCACAGGAATTGAACGGACTGATTGATATCAATTTAAGTGGGGAATACCGAATCAACCAAAATATTTCGGCATTTGCACGTGTAAACAACATTATATCAGACCATTACTATACATGGCATAATTATCCAATGCAGGGGCTAAACTTTTTATTAGGAGTTAACTGGTCTTTCTAGGTGTAAAGCTCACTAAAACAATACTTTAGGGCTGAGGGTAGGTGTTAATAAATACCTGTTTCTTAGCCTTTGGTTTTTAGTATAAAAGGGGGGATTTTCTTATCTTTGTCTGATTAAATTTAGCAGAATAAATATCAGTATAAACACTTGAGTATGAGCGAAATGAAAAGTGATGCTAATGGTAATGGAAATGGTAAAGCGACCGAGAATGGATACTCGGCTGATAGCATCCAGGTACTGGAAGGATTAGAAGCGGTTCGGAAGCGTCCGGCTATGTACATTGGAGACATAGCGGAAAGGGGATTGCATCACCTTGTTTATGAAGTTGTTGATAATTCTATTGATGAGGCTTTAGCCGGACATTGTAAAAATATAGAAGTGATGATCCACGAGGATGGAGGGATCACAGTTGTTGATGATGGCCGTGGTATTCCGGTTGATTATCATGAAAAAGAAGGAAAATCTGCATTGGAAGTAGTTATGACCGTTCTACATGCAGGGGGAAAATTCAATAAGGATTCCTATAAGGTTTCTGGCGGCCTTCATGGTGTTGGCGTTTCTGTTGTAAATGCGCTTTCCGATTACTTGAGGGCTGAGATTTATCGCGATGGACTGGTATATGAACAAGAATATGAAAAAGGTATACCTAAAGGCGAGATCAAGAAAATTGGAACAAGCGATAAAACCGGTACTAAGATCTACTTCAAACCCGATACAGGAATATTTACGACAACAGAATATCGTTACCGGACGCTTGCTAATCGACTGCGGGAGTTATCCTTTCTGAACAAAAGGATTTCTTTGACACTTACTGACTATCGGGTTAAAAATGACGATGGGAGTTATCTTGAGGAAGTTTTTTACTCTGAAGAGGGCCTGAAGGAATATGTGGAATACCTGGATGAAAGCAGGGAGAAACTTATTGAGGATGTGATCTGTATTGAAACGGAAAGAAATGATGCGTCCGTTGAGATAGCATTGCATTACAACACTTCTTTCAATGAGAATATTCACTCATACGTAAATAATATTAATACTATTGAAGGTGGAACCCATCTCTTGGGTTTTCGTCGTGGTTTAACGCGTACCTTGAAAAGATATGCAGATGAATCCGGTCTGCTCGCCAAGCTGAAATTTGATATCAATGGGGATGACTTTCGGGAAGGACTTACCGCTGT
>JAUVKA010000277.1 GCA_030592205.1 Bacteroidota bacterium
AAGGCTTATATTTCCTCGCAGGATGCCAACAATTGTGCTTTCTACCCTAATTGCTCTACCTACGCCCTTGAGACCATTCAAACCAATGGCCTTCTTGGATTCTTTGATGCCATTGATCGTTTAACACGTTGCAATGGGTTTTCTCCAAAAAAGTATTCTGTGCACAGCGAATCCCAACACTTTCATGATCCGGTTAAAAAAATCCATTAATATATTATTGCTGCTTTCTTGCATTGCAGTCCACGGCTTTAGCCAGAACTTGTATGATCTTGATCATTCAAAGCAATATGCGGGGTTTCTGTCTCAAAGTCAGCAGTATAAGCTTGCAGCGATGGAGTTTGAACGTCTACTCTTTATGGAACCGGAAAGCAATGAATTCCGCTTACGTCTTATACAGGCTTATAGGTATTCAGAGCAATTACCATTGGGTATTAACCGGATTAAAGGCTGGTATCCCAATTTAATCACAGACACAACTTTATTTCAGGAATATATTAAGCTAAATCTACTCAACGGGAGTTACACAGATGTTTTGTATTCATTGGATAAACATTCGATTTTACCTGCCGGGGAAACCAGATATTATCAATTATCCGGGATTGTCCTTCAGAAAAATTGGCCCGGAGCAAAGAAGTTTATCGATACAAATCCGAAACAGCAATGGCCAGGATTTACAGAACTGTGCAATCTTGTCCAACAACATGAACAAATCAAATTCAAAAAACCGGGAGTCGCATTGACACTTTCTGCGTTTGTTCCTGGCTTAGGAAAGATATACTCCAATGACTGGAAGGATGGATTAATTTCCTTCCTTTTTGTTGCCACAAATGCATTCCAGGCATATCGTGGATTTTCGAAAGACGGTGTTAGCAGCGTTTATGGATGGATTTTCAGCAGCCTGTCATTCGGCTTTTATACAGGGAATTTATACGGTTCCTGGAAATCAGCCAAAGACTTCAATTTTCGATCTGAAGAAGCTTTATATCATGAAATTCAGCACACTATTTACGATCGTTTTTAGTTTCCTCCTAACTTCAGGAATCCAGGCTCAGAATCTGGAAAATACCATTGAGCTAGGGGATAATTATTTTTCTTCCGGTCAGATCCCCGAGGCTCTTTTTACTTATCAGCGTGCTGTCTTTTTTTCTCCTTCTTCTGCAGATGCTGAGCTCTTGCTAAAAATTGCAGACTGCTTTGAAAGAGATGGTGACTTTGATCGATCAATAGAGTATCTCGATCATGCCTATTTCTCTGAATCTAAAGACAGCCTTAGAACAGAGATCTTGTTTAAAAAGGCCATTTTCTTTATCAAAACTGGAAATTTCCATTTTGCACTTATCGAATTGTTAGGGATTAATGCCGAGGAGGGAACCATTCTTGATCGGAGAAAATCGCTTTATTTAGCCAGCAGTTATTTCGGACTTGAGGATTTTTCTAACTCCAAAGTTTACTTTTTAAAGGCTCTTCCTCTTAATAACCATGTGTATCATAACAAGATTGAAAACATATTTAATAAAAAAGGCAACTTTACGCGACCCAATCCGTCGCTGGCCTTGTGGTTCAGTGTATTTATTCCAGGAGCAGGACAGTTTTATTCGGGTGATTGGATTGCTGGTATAAATTCATTTCTCCTAACCGGATCTTTCATAGGCTTGACATTTTACCTTACCAGCTTGTACCATCCTATTGATGCCATATTGACAGCCTTGCCATGGTTCCAGAGATATTACCAGGGAGGTTTTGACCAAGCAGAAAAAATCGCAGAACGAAGACGAACCAGGAACAGGAACCTCAAATTCCAGGAGATTCTTGATATAATTGAAACAGCAAATAAATAATAACCATAATGGTACGATCCTTATGTATTATTGCTCTTGCATTTTTTGGCCTCATTCCACTCCATACCCTGGCACAGGAACATCCCGAACCTGAACTTTTTATTTCCTTATTTAACAACTTGTATTCTTTCCATTTCCAGGATGCTGAGAACGACTTAGCTCAACTTCATTCAATACCCGTGAGCCCTGATTTATTGGACATTGGCATTGCTAACTATCATTGGTGGTTAATAGTTACCCAGAAGGAAAATGATCAGAACAAGACTGAAATGATTTCATCACTCGACAGGATTATCAAACGTTATGAGGGAATCCCACCAGGGCATTTGGACCAGGATCAGATTTTTGCTATTACTCATGCCTACGCTTATAAAACGAGGCTTGACATGCATGAGAAGCACTATCTGAAGGGAGCCGGTAATCTGAACTTAACCATTAAATATTTAGAAATAATAGTACCACAAGCTGAAGAAAATCCAAAATTCATGCTACTTGCCGGTATGTACCACTATGCAGCCGGAGCTATTAAAGAAAGTTATCCTCTTTTTAGCCCCTTTCTGGCTTTTGGTCCAAAAACAGACAAAGAAGAGGGCCTCCAATTACTTCGTAAATGTGCTGAAAATGAACATCCTATGATCCGGACCGAAGCCCGATATTTTATAATGAAAGTTCAGAATCAACTTGAAAGAAATCATAAAAGAGCCGACCAGATTGCACAGCAATTGCTTAAAGAATACCCAGATAACAAGTACTTCAGATTCTGTCGGGTTACCATACTCGCTGATGCCGGTCATCTCAAAGAAAGTAAATTAGAGTATAACAGACTGTGCAGCATTAAACCCGGGGAGCAATTGACAACAGCCCAACATTCCTTCCTGATCAAGGAAACGGATAAGAACCTTCGAAAAAAAAGAATAAAATTCTAAGTAATTTTTTCCAAAAAGAATGAATTCGGTCGTCTATAAGCAATAGATGGACGAACAAAGCCTTCAATATAAGTTTGGATTGGCACTGGTCACAGGGATAGGAATTACCCTGGCTCAGAATCTAATCTCCCATATAGGATCGATTGATGATATTTTTCGCGAAAAACCTGGCAATCTTCAAAAGATTCCAGGTATCGGACCTCACCTTTCAAAAAATATCCACAAGGCAGAAATACTAAATAGGGCCGAGGAAGAAATAAGATTCATCACACGGAATAAAATCTCTTATAGCTTCTTTCTGGATATAGATTATCCAACCAGACTCAAACAATGCCAGGATGCACCGATCATACTTTTTTATAAAGGGAAATTGCTCCCTAATCCCAAAAGAGCTCTGAGTGTTATTGGAACTCGCAATCCCAGTACCAGAGGGCGAAGAATGACTCGTAATTGGATCGAAGAAATAGCCACCAGGGACTCTTCGATAGTAATAATAAGCGGACTGGCATACGGTATTGATATTCAGGCCCATGAAGCCTCACTCGATTATGGAATGGAAACTTATGCCGGCCTTGGCCATGGATTCCATACTATTTATCCAGCCATTCATCGGGCTACTGCCAGGAGGATATCACAACAAGGAGCATTAATAAGTGATTTTTTCAGCTACAGCAAACTGGAACCAAAGAACTTTATAAGAAGAAACCGACTGATTGCAGGTTTATCAGATGGGACTCTGGTAATGGAAAGCAAAGAGAAAGGAGGAGCCATGGTTACCGCAGATATGGCTAACTCATATAACAGGGAGGTCTTTGCCGTTCCAGGTCGACCCGGAGATATAATGTCCTCAGGATGTAATAAACTTATTAAATCAAACAGGGCAGCCTTGGTACAATCAGTTGATGATCTCTTTTTCTTTTTAGGCTGGGATGATCATGAAAATACGAAGAAAACAAGCACCAATATAGCAAGTGTTGAATTAAAGGATTCGGAAAAATTAGTCTTTACACAAATCAGCCAAAAGCCTAAATCTATAGATCAGATCTCATTGCTCACAGGAATAAGTATCCCAAAGGTTTCGGCCTGCTTGCTATCCCTTGAATTTAAAGGACTTGTTGAAGTTCAACCTGGCAACTCCTATATTCTATCCACTTAAAACTTCAAGTATTTTATGTTCCAGATATTATGGTACATCTTTCTGGAGAAAACATGAAGATAATCGTTTGTTTGTTTGGGAAAAAAATGTAATATTATGCTGTCTTTATGTCAAAACTTAATTCGTGTTAAACCTATAAAAAGAAATCTTACATGGATCCAAGAGTAGAAAAATTCATGGCACAAATTATTGCCAAGAACCCAAGCGAAGTTGAATTTCACCAAGCTGTTCTTGAGGTAGCTGAATCGATTATTCCATTTATCGAGGAAAACCCCAAGTACAAGCATGCCAAAATCATGGAAAGAGTTTCTGAACCTGAAAGGGTGATGATGTTCCGTATTCCGTGGTTGGATGACAAAGGAGAAGTTCAGGTAAACAGAGGTTTTAGGATTGAAATGAACAGTGCTATTGGCCCCTATAAAGGTGGCCTGCGATTTCACCCGACAGTAAATCTGGGAATCCTGAAATTCCTGGCTTTCGAACAGGTGTTTAAGAACTCACTTACAACCCTCCCTATGGGTGGTGGAAAAGGAGGATCAGATTTTGATCCTAAAGGGAAATCCGATAATGAGGTAATGCGGTTCTGTCAGAGCTTAATGACAGAACTCTCACGCCACATCGGGCCTAATACGGATGTACCGGCAGGAGATATTGGAGTTGGTGGAAGGGAGATTGGATACCTCTTTGGCCAATACAAACGTATCCGTAATGAGTTTACCGGAGTTCTCACAGGCAAAGCCATTGAATGGGGTGGAAGTCTTATTCGTCCAGAAGCAACTGGTTATGGCACAGTTTATTTCGCAGAAGAAATGTTAAAAACACGGGGCGACAGTATTAAAGGAAAAACAGTTGCCATTTCCGGATCTGGAAACGTTGCCCAGTTTGCTACAGAAAAAGCTACGGAGTACGGTGGGAAAGTTGTAACTCTTTCCGATTCCGGAGGATATATTTACGACCCGGATGGAATTGATGCTGAAAAACTGGCCTGGGTTATGGATCTGAAGAATGTTCGTCGTGGGCGAATTTCTGAATATGCTGAGAAATACAACGTAGATTACCATGAAGGACAACGCCCCTGGGGTGTGAAGTGTGATATAGCTCTTCCTTGCGCCACTCAAAACGAGGTAAATGAGGAAGAAGCAAAAACGTTGGTCAAGAATGGCTGCTATGTAGTTTCTGAAGGAGCCAATATGCCTTCAACACCGGAAGCCATTGAAGCATTTCTTGCCTCAAGGATTCTTTATGGTCCGGGTAAGGCTGCGAATGCTGGTGGTGTTGCTGTTTCTGGTCTCGAAATGTCACAAAACTCACTAAGACTCAGTTGGACCAGGGAGGAAGTAGATGAGCGACTTCTCAACATAATGAAAAGCATTCATCAAACCTGCGTGAAATTTGGAAAAGAAAGCGATGGATACACCAACTATGTTAATGGTGCAAACATTGGTGGATTCGTAAAAATTGCAGATGCTATGCTTGCACAGGGAGTGGTATAAGATCGACCAAATCGAAATATTTGGGCTTGTAATTTTAAAACCCATGTTGAGGCGCATTATTATGCGTCTCTACTTTTTTTACCTTTGCGGCTTAAATATGGATTATGGAATATATTGATACCCATTGCCATTTGTTCCTGCCAGAGTTCGATAAAGACCGGGATGAAGTGATTCAGCGCGGGCTGATTTCAAATGTTAAGAAATTTGTTCTGCCAAATGTTGATACCTCAACCATTGATGATCTGATTTCATTAGTAAAAGCATATCCTGCTCATTGTTACCCTCTGGCCGGTCTTCATCCATCTTCAGTTGAAGAGGATTACGAGTCAGAAATTCAGGAAATCAAAACACGCCTGGAAAATGGTAAATTCTATGGTATTGGAGAGATCGGTCTGGATTTTTATTGGGATCG
>JAUVKA010000112.1 GCA_030592205.1 Bacteroidota bacterium
CACAAGATCGACAATCCTCTTTGTTTCATATTGACCCCAACCTTCGTTGAAGGGAACCCACATGACGATAGATGGATGGTTTCTAAGAGTGTTTATCAACTCCCTGAGCTCCTTCTCGAAATTATCTGTCGCAACAGTATCTATTTTTATTTCGCCTTCCGAATCCGGACCCTTGTTCCTTCCATTTGGCATGTCCTGCCATACAAGAAGTCCCATTTTATCGGTCCAATAGTAAAATCTGCGAGGCTCTACTTTTACATGTTTCCTGAGCATATTGAAGCCCATCTCCTTAGTTACCTTCAAATCGTACACCATGGCTTCTTCAGTAGGGGCTGTGTACAAACCATCAGGCCAAAAACCCTGGTCAAGAGGGCCATTCTGAAATACAAATTCATTATTCAACATTATTCGGGTAATACCTTTATCATCTTTACCGAGAGAGATCTTCCGCATCCCAAAATACCCCTTAACCTTATCAATCCTGCCCTTCTTTGCAATTAGGCGGATATCAATATCGTATAGGAAAGGGTTTTCCGGCGACCATAATATTGGATCCGGAATCTCAACAGTAGTAGGCAGTCCGGCTTTGAGTTCAAAATTGGCAATAGTCTTATTTCCTTCGCGGATATTAACTTCAAATTTATTGGACCCTCTGAAGTTTTCGCAATTAACCAAAATGGTAACTTCATTGTTGTCAATATCCGGCACAACTTCATAATCCAAAATATAACTTTTAGGAACTTTTTCTATCCAAACAGTCTGCCAGATTCCGGAAGAAGGAGTGTACCATATCCCTCGTGGATTTGTAGTCTGTTTTCCCACGGGCTGATATCCATCAGTGGAGGGATCCCAGACGCTGACCCACAATTCATGTTTTTCACCTGCTGTAATGTAATCGGTGATATCGATGCTGAAAGGATCATATCCCCCCTGATGTTCACCCACTTTGGTGTCATCTATATAAACCTTAGTCAACCAGTCGACTGCCTCAAAATTAAGCAGTATGTGATCTGTTTTAAATCGTGTGTTGATCTGAATAGTCCTTTTGTACCATATTATATCTTCTTTTCCGACACGTTTCATAACCCCGGAAAGGGCAGATTCAATTGGGAATGGTACCAGGATGGTTCCATCCATCTGACTGGGACGATCATCTTCAATTCCCCTGACAGCATATTCCCAAACCCCGTTTAGATTTTTCCAGTTGCCACGCTTCATTTGTGGACGAGGGTAAACATCCCATGTATTTTGAGGATCTACTTGATCAGCCCATTGTGTCATAATCGGAGCCTTTTTCATGCTCCAATCCAGACTTTCTTGATTTTGACATCCGGCGAAGAAAAAAACAGATGCTAATGCGCAAATTAACAGGTGGGTGGTGGGGGTTTTTCGTTTCATGGTTTATTTCGGTTGTTCGGTTATTAAAATCTATATTTTATGGTCGCCGATACCCCGAGGCACGAGGCCCCGGGCTACTACCATCGACTAAAGTTCAGATGGCGGGTATAGGTTCCCAGGGCAAGGCTATCCAGTTCACGTTGGCCCAGTCGCTGGCCAAAAACACCTTTTGTGTTATAGCTGGAAAAAAGACCAAGACCGTTGAGTATATTGGTATAGCTTGTTCCGTGGTAATCATCTGCAACCCGGCCAATTTCATTGTAGTCTTTTATCGCTCCATCACTTGTGAGTATTATGAAATCAACACTTATTATGGCTCTTCCTTTCACTTCCGGATCTATCGGTATTGCTGCCCTGATTTGGGAGTAAAAATTTTCCGGTCTGAAATAATAGGTATAAAAAGTTTTTACACCACCCGGGAAACTATGTTCATTTAGCTGAATTCCTGTTAGAATCCAATGAGCTTCTGTTTCTCTTTCTCCAGTCTCCAATATCTCTCTATAATGTATCACGACTTTAATTTCGAAATATGTATCGGGAGAGGTATGTGTCCATTCCATGAAAAAGGGAACTTCCCCATAGAAGTAAACTTTCTGAAAAAAAGCCCTGGGATTAATGATTTTCGGCTCAGGTTTTAACCTGGTTCTTGATTCAATTAATTCAGGCTGATCCGGCAGCTGAACAAGTAAAAAAAGATCAACTTCAAAGGTTATGCCATCCTGAGCCAGTATTTCCGGACGGAGACGAATGGATTTGAAATCAGTTTGGTAAACTATGTTAGGAGTCTGGGCGAATATTCCAGGCTTACGGGGTTCAATTTCAATAGGAAACAGCTCAACATTATCAATAACTATTCCCCTGAAATTTCGACTTTCCAGAAAAACTCTGGCATCATCATAATAAATTGAATCAGGGATTTGGGCATAGTTATATGCGTTACCCGGACCAATGAAACTCTTAGTTAGTTTTATCTGATAAAGACTATCCTGAGGATTAATCACACCATAAACCACTGGTGTAGATTCAGAGAAGATGTGGGGTTCAAATTCGCTGTTGCAGGAAAGGATAAAAGTGCTGGAAATCAATAATATAACCTCTGGTATAAGTTTGTTGATCCTCATATTCCTATTCTGCTTGCACGAAGTTACTATTACTATACTGGTAAACAAACATTGGACCAAGGGCTTGGATAAAGTAAAATCTAATCATTGCTTGTCGCTTGAAAAAAGTGGCAAATGATTAAAAGTGTTTATAAATCCGATCAATCTTTTCTGACAATTCATTAAGTCCAAAAGTTCTTACTAATCGGAATTGTTCTTTCCCTTCTGCAAAAAACAGAATTGTCGGTATCGAAAAAACTGTATGCCGGCCTGCAAAGTCCTGAATATCTTCAAGATCAACATATAATGAACTTGCTTTTGGGTATTCCTTCATCATATCTTCCACCTTGGGTAAAAGTGATTTGCATACATTACAAGCGGGCTGCGAACAATAAAGCAAAACGAGTGATTTGGAGGCAAGGCTTGCTTCTATTTCGAGGTAGTCAGCAGCAGTTTCCATAATGATTTTGACTGATGTTTTACTTTATTCCTTAATATAAATTGCTGGCTGTTAAAGATAGAAAATTCCGTATTTTTACAAGAAAGATTGTGATATGAACCGAGCCATTAGTATTAGTTTCACATAAACGAAGAATATTACGTGGCGAGCTGCATCGAATACAAATTTTATTTAATATTATAATGAGATGAAAACAAGGTCTATTTGCATTTGGTGTTTCTTTTTTGGAGTGTTGATATTTCTCACATCCTGTACTTCCGAAATCAGGAAACAAGCTGAGCAAAGAATGAACCAGGCAAGAACCTTGTATGAAGGGAAGCAATATGAGCAATCTTTACAGCTTTTGGATTCTATCCAGTCATGGTTTCCAGAGGAATATGCAGTTCTTGCAGAGGCTTTGAAACTGCAAAAGACGGTCGCCCGGGAATATCATGGTGCCTTTATTGAGCAGGCCAGTCAGTTGCTTGCCGGAGTTGAACCAAAAATCGATTCCCTGTCAAAAAAATTCTATTTTACCGAGAGCAGTGCTAACCGTCCGGGGAGTTATGAGCATAAAAGGCAGACTGTACGAAACTCCTGGAGCAGAAGTTTTCTGAAGGTGAATATTACCGAGGATGGTGCCTTTTGGATTTCATCGAAATACTATGGTGTAGAATGGATGGATCATTATTGTGTGAAAGTTTACGACCGCAAACTGCAGGTTTTTTCAGATACTATTCCTCTCAATAGTCCCGATAATAAAAAACTCCAGGATGGAAATGATAAATGGGAAACAATTGATTATAGAAACGGGTCAGATGGTGGAGTAGTGGGTTTTATTATTGAAAATATTGACCGCAATCTGAAAGTTCGATTTACAGGAAAGAAGCATTATTACATTGTTATGGAGAAGTTCGACAAGGAAGCTGTGAGGGATGGATTCGAGTTGGCACAGGTTTTGAGAGAGGTTAATGACCTCAGGCAAAAGATTGCAAGGCATCGTAAAGAATTGCGGGTTTTAGGGATCTCTGAGGAACAGTAATCAGTGTTCATCTTGTAAACTGCCATGTCATGAAAACCAAAAATGTACGACTCGGAAAATACCTGGTTCTTTCCATCCTGATACTTCCATTAGTGCTTGTTTCATGTGAGGATGACTCCTATGATGCACGTGACCAGATGCTAGGCTTCTATGATTATAAAATAGAAGCATATATAGACACCGGTGAGGAGCTGGTTTACATTGGAGACCAGCCTGGACATTATGATGTAAGCGGAATAGCAGAATTAAGAAAGAATCCCGATTATGTTGATATGATTGATTTTTGGGATGGTCCGGACTTCCTTTTTCAAGGGGAAAATCTCATGGAAAATGCTAACACTATCACTTTTGATATCCCTCTTCAGGAATTTTGGCTGGGACCCATTCCGGTTAGCATACAAGGTTATGATTATTGGGATGTAGATAATATCCCATATCACGGAGCTTATCTTTATGGTGATCAAAGCATTGAGATTGGTTTTGCCGCCGAGATAATGGATGTTGGTTCTGATCTTGTCCTTTTGTTTACTGCATTTCGGCAATGATATCGTAAAGACGCATCACGATGCGTCTCTACAACATATTTATACACCTTGCCAATATCCGAGAGACATCATGATGCGTCTCTACAAAATGTTTATACCTGTTTCAACTTCCATTTTCCTCTCCTAAAGAGGATAATGGCTACAATAGTCATGAAGGTTTCGGCAATAACAATGGATGTATAAACTCCATTCTGCTCCATTCCCATCCTGGTGGCAAGAAACCAGGCAAGAGGAATTTCAATTAACCAAAAACTTACGAAATTGATCTTTGTAGGGGTTAAGGTATCACCTGCACCATTGAAAGACTGGATCATCACCATACCATAGCCGTACATTACAAAACCATAGCTCATTATTCTTAAGCAGGCAGCACCGCTTTCAACCACAACCGCATCCTGGATAAACAGTCTGATAAAAAATGAAGGAGCCAGAATAAATATGACTCCCATAGTACCTAGGAAAATTGCATTGATTCTTGCGGTTGTCCAGACTGCTTGTTCGGCCCTGTCAGGTTGTTTTGCTCCAAGGTTTTGCCCCACCAGGGTAGCTGCAGCATTACTGATGCCCCAGGATGGAAGCAATGTGAATATTATCACTCGTATCCCAATGGTATATCCTGCAACCACCTCACTGCCAAAGGTTGCCACTATTTTCATTAAGCCGATCCAACTGCTTGTAACTATTAATGACTGACCAATGCCTCCCAGGCTAAGCTTGATGATCTTGGCGATTGTCCTGGCTTTGATGATTATATCCTGCCTGCTTACTTTAACGCGGTGTTTCCCGCTTGATAAGAGATAGAGCTGGTAAATGACAGCAATACCCCTGCCGATTGTAGTTGCTATTGCTGCACCTGCTACTCCTAATTCCGGGAAAGGTCCCAGACCAAATATTAAACAGGGATCGAGAATTATATTAATAATATTTGCAATCCAGAGAACCCTCATTGATATAGCTGCATCACCTGAACTCCTGAATATTGCATTGATAATAAACAGCATCATTATGACGCCATTGGCACCCAACATAATCGATGTATATCCTGAATATTCATTCTGCATTTGTTCTGTACCACCCATCAGAGCTAATAAATCTGAGGCAAACAGAATTCCTGGTATCGCTATAAACAGGGATACGGTTAATCCGGTAATAATCGATTGAAAGGCCACTTTAGCAGCTGCTCCTGGATTTTTCTCACCAATTCTTCTGGAAACCAGGGCGGTTGTTGCAATACTTAAACCTATGGCAAGTGAATAAACAATTGTTAACAGTGATTCTGTAATCCCAACAGTAGCAATGGCATCGGCCCCCAATTTGGCAACAAAATAGATATCGACCACGGCGAAAATCGATTCCATGATCATCTCAAGCACCATTGGGATGGACAAAAGAAAGATGGCCCGGCCAAGTTTACCTTCAGTAAAATCCTGTTCAGTGCCTGAGATGGCTTCCCA
This sequence comes from Bacteroidota bacterium, assembly GCA_030592205.1. Taxonomy (GTDB): domain Bacteria; phylum Bacteroidota; class Bacteroidia; order Bacteroidales; family UBA12481; genus JAUVKA01. Next base: position 5,979 of record JAUVKA010000112.1, read on the forward strand.
GATATCGTTTCTTAATTGTTTAATTTTCAACTGAATAATCCGGTTTTATCTTGCAGTCAGCAAAGTTATTATTTTATTTGTTGCATGCTGCCAAACAACAAATAGAGACGCATAATTATGCGTCTCCACAACATATTTATACATGTTGCAAATAATCGAGAGACTACCATTGTACCCAATTACCCGATTTCTCGTCATAAAGATGTAAATTGACTGGTCTAACAAAATAAAACCAATGCTAAAAAAACTTTTTCCTATAATCATTGTATTTCTGCTTTTCTTCACCAGTACCCATGCACAGGAAATTCTGACCAATCCGCTGAGTGAAAGGATCACGGAATATGATATCCAGGTTAAACTGGATACAGAAACCAAGAAACTCAGTGGGCAGATGGTCCTTAAATGGAAAAATCCATCTCAGGACACTGTCAGGGATCTGCAGTTTCACATGTATCTCAATGCCTTTAAAAATGATAAATCGACAATGATGAGCGAAGGCAGTTCATTTCTGAGTAAGGAGGAGAATTGGGGATGGGTTGAAATCCAATCAATTATTGATCCTGAAGGGCTTGACCTTACTTCTGGTATGAGGTATCTTCAACCGGATCAAGCTATAGATGAAAAAACCCTTCGCCTCCCACAGGAAAAACCTGAACAAATGAGAGATCCTGAAACAGACCAGACTGTTTTGAGCATTCCTTTGGATAAACCTGTTTTACCGGGAGATTCTCTTGAGGTGAAAATCAATTTTATTTCAAAACTGCCAAAACTGGCCAAAAGGACAGGATACGCTGAAGACTACTATTTTGTGGCTCAGTGGTTTCCTAAACTGGGTGTGTACGAGCCGGCAGGAATGCGATATGCTGAAAAATGTGGATGGAATACACATGAATTTCACCGAAACTCTGAGTTTTATGCCAACCATAGCCTTTATAATGTTGATATTACTCTCCCGGAGGATTACATTGTGGGTAGTGGAGGAGTATTGCAAAATACAGAATCACACGCTGACGGGACAATGACACATACGTTCCGTGCAGAAGATATTGTTGATTTTGCCTGGACAGCTTCGCAGGAATATCAGGTTTTTGAAGACCAGTGGCGACATGTAAACATTAAGTTTCTTTGTCACCCCGAACATGCTTATCAAGCCGAACGGCATATTATAGCCTTAAAACATGCCTTGGAGTATCTTACTGAGCATGTTGGTCCTTACCCCTGGCCTCATGTTACTTTTATTGGCCCACCCATGAAAGGCTCAGCAGCCCAGGGCATGGAATATACAACTTTTTTTACCGCTGGAACTGTGTGGGGATTGCCGGAGGGTATTCGAATGCCCGAATTAGTTACTGTCCATGAATTTGGCCATGCCTATTTTATGGGTATCCTGGCCACTAATGAATTTGAAGAACCATGGATGGATGAGGGGATAAACACCTACTGGGAGGGCCGAATCATGGATCATGCTTATGGCAGCAAAACCAGTGTATTAGATCTGCCTTTTATCAACATTGGGGACCTTGAGACTGCACGTTTCACATACCTTCTAATGAAAAATCCAAAAATTGCTGATGGATACAGAGCATCATGGGAATTTCCTCATGGGAGTTATGGGGCGGTCATTTATCAAAAATCTGCTACCTGGCTTCATATGCTGGAGAGGATGATCGGACAGCCTGTTATTGATGAGATTTTTAAGCGTTTTTATCAACGCTGGGGCTTTAAGCATCCTGCAACTCAGGATTTTATTGATATTGTAAATGAAGTTGTCAGTGAATACCACGGTGATCTGTTCGGGGAATCGATGGACTGGTATTTCGACCAGTTCCTTAAGAGTAGTAAAATGATGGATTATACGATTGAGAGTATCAGAGTAAGAAGTATTAAGGAAAAGGGAGGTTTATTTGGAGAATCTGGCAATCAAGAGTTTCGCGAATCTGAAACTGTTGAGAATATGTTCAAGTCTGAAGTACGATTAGAGCGCCTGGAGGAAGCAATTGTTCCTGTTGAAATACTGGTTCATTTTGATAATGGTGATGAGATCCTTGAGAGATGGGATGGAAAAAGCCGGGCACATGACTTTGTATATGAAAGAGCAGAAAAAGTAGTCTGGGCAAAAATAGATCCTGAAATGAAAATGCTCATGGATGCTAACCTGATGAACAATTCTTATACTCGTGAGCCATCCAAAATGAGTGCTGTAAAATATTCAGGCAAATTTCTTTTTCTGATTCAGAACCTAATGCAATTTGCAGGCATTTTTAACTAGTAAATGATTTGGTCGCGAAGCCTCAACAAAAACCTTTTAACCCTTTACAAAAAAAATCAAATGATGAAGATTCTAAAAGCATATAAATCAGGGTGGACAGTATCTCTGAACTCGAAAAGGATGACCAGCCTGGTTTATCTCAGCTATCTGATTCTGGCACTTCTACTTGTTATCCCATTTTATCGCTTGTTTGTTTCAGTTGCAGGAAGCAGCCTTCTTCCGGATGATCTGATCAGAGGTTTTAGTGCAACCGCATTAGGTGAGTTCATGAGAGAAGGAGGAAAGGCCTTTGGATTTTATCTTAAAGCCCTGCTGCCCTGGATGGTCTTGTTCCTGGTATTGGGGACTTTCTTTCAAGGAGGTATAATTTCCTGGATAAGCAATGATCGCGGCCGATTCTCTACCAAAACTTTTATTGGGAATTGTGTGGCTTATTTTTGGCCTTTTTTGAAAACTTGTTTCTATACCCTGATTATACAAATCATTTTTGCTGTTCTGGTTTATTTACCTGTTTCTATTCTGATTGGAGGGGATAACCTTACTGATGCTCATATTGGTAAAACTTTGATCTTTGGTATAGCAATTCATCTTCTTTTGCTGATCTGGGGAACTATGATTGCTGAATATACCCGTTTGTTTATTTACCGAAGCGGCAAGCGCAAAGTTTTAAAATCTCTATGGAAAGCTTTTAAATTCACCCTACGTAATATCCATAGATTATTCGGTATGTATATTATGTGGGTGATCCTGCCCCTGGCACTTTTCATTGCCCTGTACCTTATTAGGATGCGTTGGACAATTGATCCCGGGCTGATGATATTCTTGCTGTTTCTGGTTCAGCAGGTGTTTATTTGGGTCAGATTTTTATTAAAAATTCAAAAAACCAGTATTTTTTATCGCTATTTGGTTTTAATCGTACAAAAGGCTTAATTCAAACTTGTTACTTTTATGTAATACTTTTAAATTTTGTGCGACTAATTCCTGTGTAGATGATTAAAAAGTTTACTTACATCCTGATATTATTTGCTTGTATAATTGGCACTTCTTTTTCCCAGCCCGTTTTTGATATTGAAAGTGCACCTGCACCTCTTTTCCGGGATCCTTTATACGATGGAGCAGCTGATCCTTCAATTATATGGAATGAAGAAACAGAAGAATGGTGGATCTTTTATACTCAACGTAGAGCCAGTACTCCCTCTCAGGGAGTTTCATGGGCATACGGAACTGCAATAGGTATTGCTGCTTCGGCTGATAATGGTAAAACCTGGTATTACAAAGGCCAAAGTCAGGGTTTGGATTTTGAAGATGGACAATTGACATTTTGGGCTCCGGAAGTTCTACAGGCAAACGGAGAGTACCATATGTTTGTCACATTCATTCGCGGCATTTACCATGCCTGGGGTGGGAAGCGGCATATCATTCACCTCACAAGCCCTGATCTCTATAACTGGACTTTTCAAACCCAATTGGAATTGAGTTCCGACCGGGTGATTGATCCGGGTGTGATTCAGCTGGAAGATGGCACTTGGAGGCTATGGTATAAGGATGAGGCAGATGGCTCTCATTCTAAAGCTGCTGATAGCCAAAACCTATGTGATTGGCAGATGGTTAGCGAAAGCACTGTTACCGATCGATCCCATGAAGCTCCAAATGTTATCTATTGGAAAAACTATTATTGGCTTCTAGGTGATACTGGACATGGAATCCCCGTTTACCGATCCTCTGACGGAGATGAATGGGAAGCTCAGGAAATGATTATGGTTGATCCAGGACGGAGGGATGATGATGCCTGGTTTGGGCAGCATCCGGATG
>JAUVKA010000084.1 GCA_030592205.1 Bacteroidota bacterium
AATGAGCAGCATAAGTTTTGGATGAAACACTTCTTTGGGAAGTGAAATTATTTTCTTTTAATATTGCAAATTTCAAGGCTGACGGAGGAGCCATGTTCGGGGTTGTACCCCGGGTAATTTGGTCGCGATATGTTAAGCCTGATGACCAGAACCTCATTCCTCTGGCCCTCAGGTCATTACTTGTTCAGACTGAAGATCGTCTAATCCTCATAGACAATGGAATTGGTGACAAACAGGATGAAAAGTTTTTCAGGCATTTGAATATGTTTGGCGGGCTTGGCCTTGAAGGAGGTCTCCAAAAAGCTGGTTTTAGTATGCAGGATGTAACAGATGTTATTCTCACCCATCTTCACTTTGATCATTGTGGAGGAGGAGTTTATATCGATAGTGATGGAGAATATGCTGCGACCTTTCCGAATGCACGTTATTGGCTTACACGTGAACAGTGGGAAAATGCAATTAATCCAAATCCGAGAGAGGCTGATTCTTTTCTTCGGGAAAACCTTATCCCCATGCAAGAGCTGGGCCTCTTAGAATTTATTGAAGAAGAAAAAGAACTTGTTCCCGGAGTCGAATTACGAATCGTTCATGGACATACACCCGGACAGATTATTCCGATAATTAGGTTTGGTACCAAAACGCTGGTTTTTGGAGCTGACCTCTTTCCTATGGCAGCACACATTCCTGTAAAATATAATATGGCATATGATCTTGAGGTATTGAAGACCATGGAAGAGAAGGAAGAATTTCTACAGGAAATCCAAACTAATGGGTACAGTATTCTGTTCCAACATGATACACAGCACGAGTGTGGAACTGTCAGATTAGGAAAACGCGGTTATCAGTTGGATCAAAGTTTTGGTTTGGAAAATTTTATTCAATCTTAAACGGGATAGAATCTCCTGGCGGAAGATTTAACGGGATATACGCCTTAACACGGACTAAGTTACATGATTTCCGGATTATCATTTAAGAACCAAAACCTTCTTCGAAACATTGTAAAACTTTACAAAGGATGAACTCTCAACTTGAATAAAATAGATTCCGGAAGCAAGATCCTCCACAGTCCATGACAATATCTGTTCTCCCTTGCCTACCCTTCCATGAAAAAGATTCCTCACTGAACTTCCGGATGCATCACGCAAGACCACTTTGATTTCTCCATCAGCTGGTACTTCCAACTCAATATTTCCTAAGCTGGTAACAGGATTTGGATAAACCTTTACCGACCCAATAGGTGAACTTGTGAATTGCAAGTCTGAAGAAGTTTCTAAGTAACGCTTTCGTAATTCATCCCATAATTCTGTACGATGCCTGTCGTATCCCAGGGCCCACATCCCAACACCTTTTAGCCTGTGCTTTTCTGCAAGATCATATTTTAATCCGAGGCTTCTGTCGGTTTCGAACCAGACCTGGTAGTTTTTATTATCCTCTTTATAACTGTACCATGATGCCAGGCTCCTGAAATCCCATTTAAGTCCATATTCAAGAGATTCATCATAAGCTGTTACATAACGAGGATGTCCTAAATGATCAATAGTTGCTGAATAAGCAGATGCTGTACGAGTTTGCCATCTGTCACCATAATAAGGAACACCAAGGATGAGTTTTTCGGGATTTGCACTAGTTACAGCTCCATATTGATCCTCTACTGTTTTAGTAATAGTATAACTTCCCCCTCTAAGTGGCGCACTCGGACCACTTGTTTCACTCCAGCTTCCATAGAAATTATAGCCCATAATGAAGAGATAATCACAGGATGCTGCCAATCCAGCTAAATCCCAGCCACCCCAATTCACCGGTGGAGCTGCAAAAGAAACTTCACTTCCGGGAATCTCCCGATGGAGATATACCGACAAATCATTCATGAATTCATTCAGAAGACTACCGCGGTCAGCACTAGTCAAACCTTCAAAATCAATATTAACCCCCTGGAGTTCATATTCCTCTATAATACCTTTTGTTTGCTCAAAGAATCTCAGCTTATTTGATTCAGAGCTTAGCAAAGTGTGGAGTTGGGAAGTATTGAAATTGACAACCGTCATGATCATCTTCACTCCATTCTCATGAGCAGCATTGATTACATCCACCCATGGCCAGTACGACGGAAATGATATGTCGCCTTGAGCGGATACAGAAAAATCAAAAGCGGCAATATGACTGAGCAAATCATATTGAAGGTAACTCCTGGCATTCAGGTATTCCCAGTCGGGCAAATACCCAAAAACTGTACTGGATAAGCCTGATGATGACTTCTTATTGAATGGTAATAAAGAATATTCAGTATCCAGATAAAGAGAGGGCTGCTTGGGTATAGATTGATGGGCTTCGTATTCGATTTGATGAATGGATTGCGAAAAGGCAGGAAAGCAGGAAAGCAGGAAGGCAAAAACAAACCACACGGTAGAACGAAGTTTTGGTTTGGACATTTTTATTCAACCTTAAACTGAATAGAATCTCCTGGCGGCAGATTAAACGGGACGCCTGTCTTGAAAGTTATTTCATTAACTTTTATGCCATATTCAAAAAGAACTTCCTTTAGTCTGCTGCCATCAATGTCGTAAAATATCCAGGTACCATGAGGTTTACCTGTGGCGTAGGCTCCTTCGTAATTCTTGTTGCCATCCTCCCTCCAAACAGTAGCTTTCCCTTCCTTAATATCATTTTTATAGCTGGCCTGACTCCATTTTCGACCATCCTGAAACCAGTATATCCAATCACCCTCTTTTTTTATACCATGGTATCCGCCCACCATTTCTTTATTGCCATTTTCATAAAATCGCTCTTCACGCACCTTTTCTCTCACTCCTTTAACATTCTCATAATAGAATACTTTCTGGGGTTTACCATCCGGCCAGGTAGAGTCAATCTCCTGCTCAAGTTTTTCATTGCAAGAACACATTGCAAGAATAATTCCCAATAAACTTATTGTCTTAAATATTTGCATATCGTGTAAAAATAATCTTCCTGTATAATTGCTAAATCTTAAATAATGTTAATTGTTCGCTGCTAAGATCAACATATTCACCCAAATTATTTCTGATGGGTCAGAAAGTTAATAATTTGGAGCCGAAAGATCACTTTCATACTGATTGAGTTTGAATAAAAATGCTAACGACTTATTCCTGTTGACAATAGAAAACAAATTATTCTACAAATGAAAACAAAATCTATCTTTCTGAGCTCTCTCATGGCATTTTTTTCTTTAGTGGCTGTGGGACAATTTACTCCCCATCATCAATGGACGCTCCTGGATCAGGGAATCATGGATGAAATCATCGGTGAAACCTCTGGGGAAACGGCATTTAACCACATTCTTGAGATGGGGGCATACAATAGAAATCGTCCGGCATCAGAATATAGCACCACTCTATGGGAGGCCGAATATGTTTTGCAGATGTTAAAAGAATACAATATCCCCGGTTCTAAGATTGAGCGATTTGAGGGAAGGCAAGCCTGGGATGGTATTAAAGGTGAGCTTTGGGAGATAAGCCCTGGCAAGAAAAAGATAGCCGATTATGATGATTTACGTTCCATGCTGGCCTCCGGGAGTAAAAATGCCGATGTTGAAGCCGAGCTAATCTGGATTGAAGAAGGATCTGAGGCTGATCTGGAAGGTTTGGATTTAGAAGGGAAAATTGTAGTGACTTCTGCCTCAGCGGGAAGAGTCCATGACAAGGTGGTAGAATTAGGAGCAGTTGGAGTAATCAGTTTCAACTCCCCAAGGCCCCTGGTAGATCCTCTGCAGATTCCATGGAGTGGAATTAGAAGCAGATCAGACAATGTTACATTTGGTTTTAATCTGCCGCCAAGAGAGGGACATCTTTTACGCAACCGCCTGATGAGAGGTGAGATTATTAGAGTTCATGCTGTTGTTGAGGCAGAAATGCAGGATTTAGATTTACAGGTTCCTACCTGTGTAATACCGGGTTCAGACCCTGATGCAGGAGAGATCATATTTTCCGCACACCTTTTTGAAGGATATACAAAGCAGGGAGCAAATGATAATATCTCCGGTAGTGCATCCATATTAGAGGTTGCACGTACGCTGTATAACTTGATGGAGGAAGGCAGAATTCCCAGAACAAAAAGAAATATCCGCTTCATCTGGGTGCCGGAATTTTCCGGGACTATTCCATGGGTTAACGAACATGCCGACCTGATGGAAAAAACCCTGTGTAACATCAATCTCGACATGGTAGGATTATGGTTGAGTAAAAGTCAATCTTTCTTTAATCTGGAGAGAACAACATTTGGTAATGCCCATTATCTCAATGATGTAATGGAGAATTATTATCGTTACGTTGGAGAAACTAACAGGGTGAGCCTGGTTCTGAGTGGGAGAGGCGGCTATTTGAATCGAATAGTGGCTCCCAGTGGGTCAGATGAGCCCTTTTATTATGCTATCGAAGCTCACTATGGTGCATCAGACCATGAAGTATTCAATGACTGGGCTGTTGGTGTGCCCGGAATCATGATGATTACCTGGCCTGATAATTTTTATCATACTTCAGAAGACCGTCCTGATAAATGTGATCCCACCCAGATGAAAAGATGCAGTGTTATTGCAGCTGCAGCGGCATATACTATTGCACTTGCTGAAGAGGGTATGGCTACACAGATTGCCGGAGAAGTATTCTCCAACGGAATAAGAAGAATGGGCCATCAATTGCAAAGAGGATTGGATGAACTTGGTGATGCTGGAAATGATAATATTGAAGCAACTTACAAGAAAACCCGCGGCTACGTTGAGGCCACGCTGCTTAATGAGATAGAAACTCTTGAAACGGTTTTAGAGCTGGCTCCTGAAGATGCTGATCTACAAACTTATGTTGGTGAACAATCTGATCTTCTGACATCTATTGCACAAAGTCAATTACAGGCTATTGATGGGCTGATGAAAAATAAAACCTCTGTTCTTGGGATGAACCCAATCTTCTTAAAATTAACTAAGCTGGAGAAGAAGGCGATGGCTATTACTCCAAAGGCAACTGCAAAAGTAAAAGAAAAGGGGTACAGAGGATATTCAAGTCTAATACCCCGGCCAAATCGCAACGAACCCAGGTCTACCCCGGGAAGTATTGCAAATACCGGTGAGATGCAAAGGCTGTGTAACGGGAGATATAATCTTCTGGAGATAAAGAAATTACTAGATACTCAATACAGCAGGGAGTCCGACCTGCAGACCCTCATTGACTATGCTGCTGTTCTAAAATCAGCAGGCTTAGTCAATTAGTTTGTTTATACAGTTATATTAAGGGGCATTTCTGAAACAGGAGTGCCTCTTTTTTTTATTTTCCTTTTCTACCAAGAAAAGAATGACCATGACCACTTAATCCCGAACCTGGCCGGGTAACATTGGATACACTTTTAATATCCTCGATTGTATAAAATGCTTTTGGATTGAATTCCTTGATCATAAAAATTAAATCCTTCAGTTTCTTTCGTTTTACCGTTGTGTAAATAATATGAACCAAGCCTGTAGCACCTTCAGCATGAATAATAGTAATTCCATAACCTGATTCCTTCATTTTTTCAATCAGTAAATCAGCAGGTTTTTTAGTTATAACCCGAACTCCAACAAATCCAAGAGCTAACATCTCTTCTAATATGATTCCCAGATAATTCCCTGTGGCAAATCCAGCTGCATAAAACAAGTAATAATACCATCGATCCAGATTTTGCATGATTTTCCCAATTGCAATGATCCAGATCAGCACCTCAAAAAAGCCAAGCAGAGGTGCCAGGAGTTTATACCCTTTTGAAACCAGAATAATCCGGATTGTTCCAATAGAAACATCAATTATCCTTGCAAAAAATATCAGCAGGGGAAGTAAAATGATACCCCACAGATCGAGATTGTTCATGATTAATGTTATTAAGTCAATGATTTACCAGGTCATTTTAACCACCTTACCATTGTTCGAAGCCAAGCAGGCAATTCTACTACCTGCATTATTACCCTCGAGAGCTTATCAATACTTCCAATATCTGAATAGCTGCTTTAGGAATCGAAGTGCCCGGCCCAAAAATACCCACCACGCCCGTCTTGTATAGATAATCATAATCCTGAGGTGGAATAACTCCGCCAACAATAACCATGATATCCTCACGCCCCAGACTTTTCAATTCCTCAATAACCTTGGGAACAAGTGTCTTATGACCGGCAGCCAAACTGGAAACGCCCAAAATATGTACATCATTTTCCACCGCATCCCGCGCTGCTTCAGCTGGTGTTTGAAACACTGGTCCAATATCAACATCAAAACCAAGATCCGCATAACCGGTCGAAATAACTTTAGCACCCCGGTCGTGACCATCCTGCCCCATCTTGGCAATCATAATCCTGGGCCTTCTGCCCTCCATCCCGGCAAAATCATCAGTCATCTGACGGGCCTGATTAAACAAATCATCTCCCGCATATTCCGAAGAGTAAACTCCTGATATCGATCTTATCACAGCCTTATACCTCCCTGCAATTTTTTCACAAGCATACGAAATTTCTCCCAGTGTTGCCCTATTTTGTGCTGCAACAACAGCCAACTCAAGTAAATTTCCAACACCGGATTCAGCACATTTTGTGATTGCTTCAAGCGAAGTCTGACATGCCTTTTCATCCCGCTCCGAACGTAATTGCATCAATCTTGCAATCTGCTGTTGACGAGCTTTGGTATTATCTACATCAAGAATTTCAATAGGATCTTCCTTTTCAAGACGATACTTATTAACCCCAACTATGGTATCCTGACCACTGTCGATTCGAGCCTGCTTGCGAGCAGCTGCCTCCTCAATCCTCATCTTTGGAATCCCTGTTTCAATAGCTTTAGCCATACCTCCCAGCTCCTCAACCTCCTGGATAAGGGCCCAGGCTTTCTCAGCCAAATCTTTTGTCAGACTCTCAACATAATACGATCCCGCCCATGGATCCACCGACTTGGTTATACCCGTTTCTTCTTGAATGTATATCTGGGTATTACGTGCAATCCTTGCTGAGAAATCTGTCGGGAGTGCTATTGCCTCATCCAATGCATTGGTGTGTAAACTCTGAGTATGACCTAGAGCAGCTCCCATAGCTTCAATACAGGTACGTGCCACATTGTTATATGGATCCTGCTCGGTTAAACTCCATCCTGATGTTTGCGTATGGGTGCGCAAAGCCATGGATTTTGGGTTTTTCGGATTGAACTGCTTAACAAGCTTGGCCCATATCATTCTGGCGGCTCGCATCTTAGCAATCTCCATGAAATGATTCATGCCCAAAGCCCAGAAAAACGACAAGCGTGGAGCAAAGGAATCGATATCCATACCGGCTTTCAAACCGGCACGCAGATATTCCAGCCCATCGGCCAGGGTGTAAGCCAACTCTATATCAGCAGTGGCCCCTGCCTCCTGCATATGGTATCCGGAAATACTTATTGAATTGAATTTGGGCATATTTTTGGATGTATACTCAAAAATATCTGCAATGATTTTCATACTAAAATCCGGTGGGTAGATATAGGTATTCCGGACCATAAACTCCTTAAGGATATCATTCTGTATTGTTCCGGTTAATTGGTCGAGACTCACTCCCTGCTCAAGTCCGGCTACTATATAAAAAGCCAAAACTGGAAGAACGGCTCCATTCATAGTCATTGAAACAGACATTTTATCCAGGGGAATCTGATTGAACAGAATATTCATGTCCAGAATGGAATCCACTGCAACACCGGCCTTACCAACATCACCAACAACACGCTCATGATCTGAATCATAACCTCTGTGAGTGGCCAGGTCGAATGCAATTGACAAGCCCATCTGCCCAGCAGCCAGGTTGCGACGATAAAACGCATTTGAATCCTCTGCTGTGGAGAAACCTGCGTATTGACGTACTGTCCATGGACGCATCACATACATGGTGGAATAAGGCCCTCTTAGGAAGGGTGGTATTCCAGCAGCATAATTCAGATGTTCTGCATTTTCCAGGTCAACAGCTGTGTATACAGCCTTCACAGGGATTTGTTCCGGTGTTTTCCATACCTTCTCTGTAGGTTTGGAACTATGCCGCTTAGTATTAACCGGCTTATAATCTATTTTTGTAAAATCTGGCTTCATTCTTGTAAAATTTCTTATTAAGAATCAAATCCACTTGAAGAGATACCCATAGCCCGATGAAACATCATCAGGGAATCCAAAATATTGGTACGGGCATGAATAAAATGACTAATCCCCTGTGATTTTAGCTGCTCAAGAATTTCTTTAGGATAGCCCGCTATTACCATTATGGCTTGTCCCTCATTAATTTTCACTGCTTCAGGGCCAAAACCGGAATACTCTGGATCTGAAGAACATAGTACAATAATATCAGCACTTGCCCTGCGTGCAGCTTCCATCCCATTACTTATCATTTCAAAACCAGGGTTATCAATAACTTCATACCCCGCACAGGCAAAGAAATTCATAGCAAATCCTGCACGCGCTTTTCTCATGATGGGATCACCAATAGTTAAAAGAAAAACCTTAGGTCTTTTATCCGCTTTTTCTGTTGCCATTCTAAGATTTTCAAAACCTTCTGCACCACGATATGGGATAAGTGGATGAGCATCAGCCCCGGTAGGATCAATAATTGGTGTTCTGATCTTAGAAAGATCTGCATCAGGGTGAAGAAACTCATTGTTGTTAGGGAACTGATTGGTCCCAAGCAGTAGCTCTTTCCGTAAAGCTATATTCTCGTCCCTTAACTGTGCTGAGGTTGTGATTTCATTCTGGATATATCCCTTCATAAATGCTTCTGTATACCCGCCCTGCTTTTCAACATCCTGGAAAAGTTTCCAGGCTTCGGCTGCAATTGAGTGAGTGAGTTTCTCAATGTAATATGATCCGCCTCCAGGGTCCACAACCTTATCAAAATGAGACTCTTCCTTAAGGATAATCTGTTTATTTCTCGCTAGCCTTTCACTGAATTCTTCTGACTCTTTAAATGTAGCATCAAAAGGATGTACCGTCAGGCTGTTGACCCCGCCCAATATTGCAGACATAGCCTCAGTTGTGGTCCGGAGCATATTAACATAAGGATCATAAACAGTTTTATTCCACATGGATGTTTCTGCATGGACATACATTTTAGCTTTATCCGGATCCTTAATCTTATATGACTCCACAATTCTAGACCAAAGCATTCTGGCAGCCCTTAGTTTTGCCAGCTCCAGAAAGTAATTGGAGCCTATAGCAAAATTGAATGCTAGTTTTGGAGCGGTCTCATCAGCTGGGATATCAAGATCATCCATTTCTGAGAGATATTCATTTGCAAGAGCAAGGGAGAAAGCCAATTCCTGTACAAATTTTGAACCGGCCCGACGAAAATATGTGCCATGCACTCCAATTATCCGAACTTTCGGAAAATTTTTTGTTTGTCTGATTATATCTGCCATCAAATCGTAAATGGCTTCCTCATCTCCCAGCTTACCGCTAAGGCTAAAATCTCCCAATGGATCCCAATCCCAATTAAGCCTGATGTCAGAATTACCCAATCCATTCCCTGAAGATATCTTATTAAGAAGATCCGGTAATATGGCTATATCAAGGCCTGTTAACTTAATCTCAATTCCCTTCAAAGGTAGTGTTCGCAGTAATTCCGATAGCTTTCCTGCTGATATCTGATTTCTAAATTTGAAATTGATTGATTCTGCTCCCTTTTCTAAAAGATACAATGCCTTTTCTGAAGCCTGGTCATGCGATTCAAAAACAACTTCCTGTCTAATAAACCAATTGTTTACAGTGGATTTAGAACCCCTGGTATAAGGATATTCACCTGGATTACAATTCGAAAGATTTAGATCTTCAATATCCTCGCTTCGGAAATAGGGCCTCACGGTTATTCCATCTACAGATTTCCAAACCAGTTTTTTATTGTAATCAGCGCCTTTAAGATCCCGTTCAATTACTCTTTCCCAGTTTTCAGTAGTCACAGGGTCAAATTCTTCGAACAGCCTATCATGTTTATTATTATTGGCCATATAAATTGATTTCTATTTGCGTTCGCAAAAATATATACTTTCAATCAGAACCAAACCTGTTAATCCTATGATTTTTGTCATTCATACAGCATGCGAATATGAGGCGGCCAGAAGGCATACAGGCCAATGAACCCAGATACCCTCCCAGGATTAATCATGGTTCAGGTCTTAATCAAGACTGCCAATCATTTTGCCGGGAACTACCCACTCATCGAATTGTTGATCAGTAAGGTATCCCAGAGCCAGGGCTGCTTCCCTGAGTGTAGAATTCTCTTTGTAAGCTTTCTTTGCAATGGCCGCTGCTTTCTCGTATCCAATATGTGTGTTAAGAGCAGTTACCAGCATTAGTGAATTTTCAAGATTTTTTGAGATTACTGCCTGGTTAGCCTCGATCCCGATCACACAATTATTCGTAAATGAAACGCAGGCATCTCCCATCAAACGGGCCGACTCGATGAAATTATTGATCATCATAGGTTTAAAAACATTTAACTCAAAATGTCCACTCATTCCACCCACCATTATGGCAGTATCATTACCCATAACCTGAGCACAAACCATGGTAATAGCCTCTATCTGTGTGGGATTAACTTTCCCCGGCATGATAGAAGATCCCGGTTCATTAGCAGGAAGAATAATCTCACCGATTCCGCTTCTGGGTCCGCTGGACAGAACCCGGATATCGTTGGCAATCTTCATCAGACTAACCGCAATCATTTTCAGGGCACCGTGCGTTTCTACAATGGCATCGTGGGCAGCCAGTCCCTCAAATTTATTCTCACCGGTAACAAATGGTAATCCTGTTAATTCAGCAATCTTTTCAGCCACTTTAGGAGCATAACCTTTAGGAGTATTGATCCCGGTACCCACGGCAGTTCCACCCAGAGCAATTTCTGATAAATGTGGCAAAGTGTTTTTCAGAGCAATCAAACCATGTTCCAATTGACTCACATATCCTGAAAACTCCTGCCCCAGCGTAAGAGGAGTGGCATCCATCCA
>JAUVKA010000361.1 GCA_030592205.1 Bacteroidota bacterium
ATTCCCGGCAGCAAACACAATTGACCGGCCGAGCTGTGAATCCAGTAGTGCATCCCTTGCCTGATCAAAGGCACTACGCCCATTATGCGGACCGACATTGGTTCCAAGGCTGGCATTCGTCACAACAGGCCGGCCTTCATCAGCTGCGATTCTCATAATGAAATCGAGCGCGTTAACTATATCGTCCTCCCAAACACCGTCCTGAACGTTCGCATGACTCCACCGTGAACAAACATGAATAATATCTGCCAAGGGAGCAGATCCAATATTTGCCGGTGCAGTAGCCCAGTTAGCAAGATGACCGCTCCCCGCGGCTATACCGGCAACATGAGTTCCATGTTCAGCTGTCGGTAACCCCCAACCATCTGGTGGTGAGTGCTCTTTTGCAATCTCCCCTACTCCTGTACCGTAAATATTTCCACCGCCCGTCAGTGCTGCATCAATGTAGTCAGCATCATAGATCCTTCCGTAATCCAATCCTGTAAAATCGGGGCTGTTAGGATGGTTTACATTGTCATTGAAGTAATCTTCAGGAGTCTGCCCCGGAAGTGCTGCACCTCCGGGTGGTGTATCAGGATCCTGTACCCAATAATATTGAACTCTTGTATCGTGAGCTCCGGCAGGATCGCGAAAAGCATGATGTCCCACATGGAGCGGACTATCGACAATACCAACAATAATACCATTGCCCCTGTTACCAATTGCCTGGATCTGATCAACTTCAGCAGTTGGAATTGAGTCCTGCAAGTTTGGGAAAAACATTCGCGGCAAAGAAATCCTTCTTGTTGCTGGCTGTAATGCCAGATCTATCAACTGCTGTTTGCTCGCAGTAATAGTAAAAACATTCTGGATGCCGGATTGAACTGAAATCCCAAAGTTTCTAAGATCATCTGAGTTTCCAGCAAATTCAACTATAGTTCTGATCTTAATCGGCCTTTTCCTTATCTTATCGATAATAACCGGACCAAACACCCTGTGGGACACAGTCCTGAACTCACGTTGATATGAACTTTTTCTCAAATGAGCCCTGTATTTTTGATCATCCAGGTTCTTTTTTCTACTTTCATAATGTAGCCAAAGCCTTTTCTCATCTTTTTCTTTCGCAAGAATAATTTCCTCTTCCTTCATCCTCAATAATCGACGTACACCCGGGCCACAGCGGTTCAGTGCCTTTTTATCAAGCCGGGCATTACGGCCTTTATTTTGATCATCTTTGTTCATCTTCATTTCCTTTACTGAAAATCTGTTCTAAAATTTATTGCAAAAGATATAGTCCATAATGCCAATAAGCCTGATATTACAAATCATTAATAATCTTTACAGACTCAGTATCATAGATATAATGGGTTGGTGACTCATTATGCACTGTGGTATCAGTAACAAAAAGCCTTATGCTGTATGTACATGATTCTCCTCTGTAAATAAGAGGATCAGGAGCGGGAACATATGGGGATGGTGCAGTGCCTCCATCCAGTTTAGTGATATCCCATATGGTCAATTCATCAGCATTTGCATCGGATGGAACAACTACCGGAGGAGTTCCAGGCAGGACCGGTACACGATTAACAATATTGCCTGTTAATGGGTGAGATGGTCCAAACTGCTTCCAGAACCTGAGATTATAATATCCAAAGTTATCATTTGGTGCAACTGCAGGCCACCAGTTTTCATCAATAACAGGATCCCATGCAAGTCCGACAACTCTAATCTCTCCGTATTTTTTCATGGAGATGTCCTTACACTTGGGCAAGTCTTTCCATACTCCTGTTTGTTCATGATACCACTGAAACTTAACAATCTCGCCCATTATTTGATGATTATCCAGCCAGATATGCTGGATATCATGATATAGATGCCCGGCAGTATCCTCTGCAGTCAACAGCAGGCTGTAGCGTCCGCTTCCAGCTGATATGCTGTTCCACGAACCCGGTTTTAATTTAGGATAGGTATGTGTTCCTATTGTAATACTTTTCCAGCTATTAATCAGATTGATAGGAGCCGGCCCCACCCTGTTCCATGGTTGATAATGGTCAGCTGTAATATATTCCAGAGGTAATGGTGCTACCATACTGGAAAAGGCTGTCGGAACAGCTGCGTCAGGAGCCGGTTGACCAGGTTCACCGCCAGGACTCGTTACATGAGCATATCGAATCGCATATTTCTTGATCTTCCTTCCGGGACATTCATAAACATATGCAGAACCGTCCATGGTCATTTTGCCGCCAAAAGATCGTTTTGGGAAATCAGGGCTAACATCCAGACATAACTCCGCATTGGGATCAAAGGGATTAGGATTACCTGGAGATGGCAAATTACTGATAGCAGGCACATTTGCAACTCTGCTTAGATAAACAATCGCCTTGAGTAGAGTGAAAGTCTTTTTACACACCTTTGGTGATCCAGATCCAAGTGGGTAAACTGTAAGTACAACATCATAGGCACCATCGCTAAGTGAAGTAGTATCAATCTTTCCAAGATAACCATTCACTACAGGAGAACTTCCGCTCCCCCCCCCCGCCTGGATAATAAGAGGTAGTTACAACCGGACTCCCACCTTTTAAAATGCCCAGAGTGTAGTGGCTGAAATAATAACCGCTTGCCGTGCCCTTAACTTCTATAAATTGAATACCCTCGGTCATATCAGTCTCCTCAGGTGTACAACCATCAGGTTCTATTATCTGGCATTTGAGGCATCGCTGAATCCTCATTAAGTAAATGATTACAATGATGAGTACTAGTTTCAGCACAAGAATAATCCATGAATTAGTATCTGCATTAGCCAGTTTGTCCATCTCCCCGGTAAACAGCTGGACAAACACCAGTACAACCAGGAGGATCAGAATGATCCATTTGATGAAGTGTACGAGATCGAAACGCCTGGGTTTCTTAGAAACCTCAGCACACTCATTGGATTGTTCATTTTTCATCTTTAAATTTTTTCGTTTATTAACATTTCTGGACAAGCTCAGATTTGGATTAGGTAGGCAGGAAAGCCCGGGAACCACATTGTGAGTTGAAATGAAAAGAAAAAATCCTTATCTGAGCCGGGTATTAAATATACGACTTAAACACCTGATAATCTAATATCTTAGCCAGTACGTTATAACTGGGAAGTTAATTGAATTAGGTGGGAAGCTTTTATGAATAGTTGGTAAATACTTTAAATCCAGAGGGCAGAAAATCAAATAAAATCAATATCCAGCTTCTCGATATGCTCAATCAATAATTTGTTTCTGCGTTTAGCAATAGGCAGTTCAACACCATTTTTAAGGACTAGCATTTTATGCTTTTTAATGGTGGAAATATGATTTAGATTAATTAGGTAGGAATTATGTATTCGGCAAAAACAGTAATCAGAGAGAGCAGATTCAATTTCTTTAAGTAAATGAGACGTTAAAATGGATTTATCATGTCTAATGAAAATATGCGTATACCTGCCTTCTGCTTTACAATATAGTATATCATCCTGATCTACTACTCTGACATTATCACATTCGCGTATTGCGATCTTCATGATTTAAAGCATTATGGTCAAGCCCTATGAACTAATCCTGATACGGAGAATAGATTTCATCACTGGAAACATTTTAATCGTTGCCAGATTTAACCCTCGGTACTAATTGATTCAAAATTTAATGGAAAAGTAACCCCAATCTTCAGATAATAGTACAGATTACAAAATGATGGAACGAAATATAATTTTGCCGCAAGATGTGTTTAGTAATGACAACCTGACTTCATAGAGTTATTCTACTGGGTGGTTCAACCATATCAGTTTGCACCCAAATTTATCTTAGCTCTATTCCTACAGGGCAATGATCTGAGCCCATAATTTCGTTAATTATCACTGCATTTTTTACAGATGGCATAAAGGCTGAACTAACCAGGAAATAATCGATTCTCCAGCCAACATTCTTTGCCCTGGCGCCGGCACGGTAACTCCACCAGGAATATTTTTCGGGAATATCAGGGTGAAAATGTCTGAAAGTATCTATGAAACCCTCTTGGGTATATCGGTCCATGCCATCAATCTCCTCCTGCATAAAACCTGCACTTTTATTGTAATTGGGTTTCGGCCTGGCCAAATCAATAGCTTTATGGGCAACATTAAAATCGCCGCAGACAATCACAGGTTTCTCTTTTTCGAGGTTTTTTAGATAAGAGAAAAATGCCAAATCCCAGCTCTGGCGATATCCCAATCTTTTCAGTTCATTCCCCGAATTTGGAACATAAACATCGATAAGGAAAAATTTATCATATTCCAGACACAATACCCTCCCCTCAGCATCATGCTCAGAGATACCAATACCTCGAGTAACTTTGATTGGTTCAGTTCTTGAAAGAATGGCCGTACCCGAATATCCTTTCTTTTCTGCTGAATTTGAATAAATA
>JAUVKA010000011.1 GCA_030592205.1 Bacteroidota bacterium
TCACACAAAGTTTATTCGCTGGAAATACAAGTCTGTATACTAAACGAAAACCAATATTTGGTAGTGCTCAGATGGCTATGTATTCTGGTCAGGCATATGATAAGAATCTAGAATCATCACTTGACAGAAAGGTTATTTCACGAGATATAACAATTAAAGCTTTGGCTACGAAAAAAGAGAGTATGGGGAAAAAACTAATTGGAAGTTATGAGGTCGATTTAGAGGGTGTTGTTCCCGATGATGAACTTACACTGGTTGATAATGGCGTATTAAAAGCCCTATTGAGCAACAGGATTCCTACAGGAAAAGTGAAAAGCTCAAATGGCCATTTTGGACATACTTTCCAGATTGGCAGAATCATACCTGATATTACTCCGGGAGTTATCTCAATAAGCACCAATAATGGTAGTGACAAATCAGATCTTCGAAAAAAACTTATTGAAATAGCTAAAGAGGAAGATCTGGATTATGCATATATTATCAGGAAATTGGAGTCGAGAAATTCTGGTATTGAAAAAGATAGAGAAGCGGCTTTGATGGGAATGGGAGGATCATCAGGATCATTGTCAAAACCATTATATGTGTATAAAGTATCCCTTGAAAATGGTAGTGAAGAACTGGTCAGAACTGCCAAGTTGGGAGACATGACAATAAGAATACTTAAAAAAATGACAGGGGCTTCAAATAAACAGTTTGTTTATAATTCTCTTGTTTCTAAAACAGGAAGTGGAAATATGTTTAGTATGCCAACATATCCGGAAATATACTCTTTATCAGGAATGCCAGCATCCTTTATAGTTCCAGATGCTATTCTTTTTGATGACCTGGATATTTTTATAGATAAAAGAACCATCAGCAAAAAATTGCCAGTGGTTACGAACCCGGTGGGACTGAAAATAGAGTAAACATTTTATGAAAGGATTGCCACAATAATAGATCAAATAGATTAGTGAAATATATCCTTGCTCCATATGCCAATGGATCAGAAAAACTCCAACGAGTTTAGAAAACCTGCTAAATTATTGATAATCTTTTGTCTTGTGATGGCAGGTGAGATGATCTTTGGCTTGCCTTTCCACGTTGTCAGGTATTTCCGTCCAACAGTTATGGACGTTTTCGGGCTCAATAATGCTGCTCTTGGTGATGCCATGGCAATTTACGGGATTACGGCTATGGTATCCTATTTCCCTGGAGGTGTGATTGCAGATCGTTTTTCAGCCCGCAAACTGATGAGCTTATCACTGTTCGCTACTGCTTTGGGAGGAGTTTATCTGGCAACTATTCCCGGGCAGCTCGGGTTGTCAATTGTGTTTGGCTATTGGGGTGTAACTACCATTCTATTGTTCTGGTCAGCTATGATTCGCGCAACCCGGGAATGGGGAGGAAAACTAGCACAGGGCAGGGCCTTTGGGATACTTGACGGTGGAAGAGGTTTGATAGCTGCCGGGGTTTCTACTGTCGCTGTATTTTTTCTTGCGAGCTTGTTACCGCATGATTTAGAGAATATATCACACATCCAGAGGGCTCAAGCTTTAAAAGGTGTTATCTATTTTTATTCTCTAATGGCCCTTTTTACAGCCATTCTGATTTGGTTTTTCATCCCTGATACTAAATTAAAGAATTCGGTTTCATATTCCCGATCTTTTGAGCGAATAAAAAAGGTGCTGAAAAACCGTTTAGCATGGCTTCAGGCTATAATAGTTGTATGTGCATATTGTGGGTATCGCGGACTGGATTTCTATTCACTTTACGGAATCGAAGTTCTGGGGATGGACGAGGTAAGCTCGGCCAGGTTTATGTCAAATGCTGCATACCTAAGAGTGATCGCAGCCATCGGTGCAGGCTTTTTGGCTGACAGGCTATCTACCAGAAAAGTTATCTCGGGAACCTTTATGGTATTGTTATTAAGCTATTTAATGTTAATGTTTATAGGTCCTGACTCAAATATTAAGAGCCTGATATTCGCCAATGTTATTTTTACTTTTTTAGCTGTCTATGCTCTTCGCGGGGTGTATTTCGCTCTGTTCGAAGAGATGAATATTTCAGGGAGCCTAACCGGAACAACGGTAGGATTAGTATCTGTAATTGGATTTACACCCGATATCTTCTTTAACTCAATAGCCGGCCGTATATTGGATGCATCTCCCGGTTTTAAAGGCTTTCAGAATTTCTATATGTTTCTTGGTTTTTTTGCCCTTCTAGGTTTGATATCAACAATTGCTCTTACATACAGGACTGGTAATAGAGGAGCTATTTCGCACAATTAAATTAGGTGTACTGATAAAGTGTCCACCACGTTGATAATCATTCTGGAAAACAATCAAATTGAGACACACTCTCTTCCTCTTAGATGAAGTGTTCTTTTCCGCAGCATTTCTTGAATTTCAGACCGCTATTACATGGACAAGGGCTATTTCTACCAATGCTCAATTTCTTTTTGTTCAGATCCCGTGCAGTCATATCTTGATTAAATATTTTTTCAAGCAAATTATATAGAACAGGATGCTTTCTGGCTAACAATTTTGGCCGTTCAAAAAAGTATTCACTAGCAACGGCAAAGAATTCCTGGCGGTTAGTTCCTCCATATGGATTGATATCTGACTCATTATCAAAGATCTCTTCAATTTTTTTGTTGATGAGATCTAACCAGGGAATAACATATTGTTTTTCTAGTAAAAGTGCCGGAATTCCATCAACTGAACCATCAAATTTGTCTATCAAGTGAACAAACTCATGAATAGCCGTATTTTTCTTATCTGATTCATTGACAAAGCCATGATGTAATGCCGGTTTTGATAGAACCATTTTACCATCCATATAACCAGTACCCACCATGCCCAAAATTCTCCGATCCGGGCCCGATGTTTCGAATTTATCGTTAAACATTCCGGGATATAATAAAACCTCAAAAAGGTTTGTGTATCTCCATTCCTTAAATGCAAAGATTGGGATTACTGCACTGGAAGCAACCAGTAGTTTATCTGTGATATCAACACTTGTTTCTATCCCGGTAATTCTGCAATTCAGGAGAAATTCCTGAATTTTATACTCATATCTAACTTTCTCATCCTTAGATAGTATATTGTAAAAAGCCATTTTTTCTGCCAAAATAATTCTCCACTCTGCAGGAAATAGTTTTTTTGGTTCTATCCAGGACTTTTTTCTCCAATATTTTATAATTATCAGAAAAAATACAAGAGCAAAAAAAATGATAGTAAATGGCAGCATTGTTTTGTCAAAAATCTCGTTAAAAATAGGTGCTATTTCGCACAATTAACACAATACAAGCTTTCAGGTCGATATAGAATTCTTGCTAAAGGGATTGATGATTTACATTTCATACAAATGCCAAATTCCCTGGTTCCAATTTGAGAAATAACCCTGTTCATGTTTCGTAATTTAAGAAAGGTAAAGATACCCAAAATCATAACTCGCAAGGAGTTCAGCTTTTTTTTACCTTTAATGAATAATTGAGCTTTGACATAAAACACGAATTATGGACAAAAGAACTTTTTTAAGAAGTCTCGGTTTGCTGAGCTTAGCCGCTGTGCCATCTGTTTATGGGATGGAGCGCTGGATTGAATTACATGATCATATAGCACCTGAAGAACTTGCAGGAGATGAGAAATTCTGGCAGGGGATTCGAAAAGGATACAGATTAAAGCCTGATTATATCAACCTGGAGAATGGTTATTATTGCATGCAGCCCCAGAAGACACTGGAAAGTTTTATACAACATGTACGTGATGTTAATTACCAGGCTTCATATTACATGAGGACTGTCCAATGGAAGAATAAAAAGAAAATGTCTGATAAACTGGCTGAGTTAGTTGATTGTCCAGCTGATGAGCTGATTATTACCCGAAATACAACCGAATCCCTGGATATGATAATCGGTGGCTTACATTGGGAAGAGGGGGATGAAGCTGTGATGGCTGAGCAGGATTATGGAGCCATGCTTAATATGTTTAAGCAGGTAGCCAAAAGAAATGGGGTGGTTAATAAGATCATATCAGTCCCTAACCATCCTAAATCGGATGAAGAAATTGTTAAGCTGTATGCAGATGCAATTACGAATAAAACAAGGCTCTTGATGGTTTGCCATATGATCAATATTACTGGACATATCCTGCCAATCAGGAAGATATGTGATATGGCTCATAGCAAAGGAGTTCAGGTAATGGTTGATGGTGCCCATGCTCTTGCACATATTAAGTTTTCGATGAAAGATCTTGACTGCGATTATTATGGGGCAAGTCTGCATAAATGGCTAAGTGTGCCACTTGGAGCAGGAGTTCTCTATGTTAAGAAGAAGCACATATCCAATATCTGGCCCCTATTAGCAGCAGGGAACAGAGAAGAAGGTGATATTTCTGTCTTGAACCATATTGGCACTCACCCTGTTCACACCGATCTTGCAATAGCTGACGCGATTGATTACTACATGATGATTGGCCCTGAACGTAAAGAAGAGCGTCTTAGGTACCTTCAGAATTATTGGACCAAACAGGTGAGAAGCTTGCCTCATATTATCCTTAATACTCCCGAGGATCCAACAAGATCCTGTGCTATTGCCAATATTGGCGTCAAGGGTATAAAACCAGGTGAACTGGCGAAAATACTTCTGGAGAAATATAAGATATATACAGTATCTATTGATAGGGCAGGGGTGCATGGTTGTCGAATTACACCTAATGTTTTTACTACTCCGGCAGAGCTGGATGTTCTTGTAAAAGCCCTTAAGGATTTAGGGTAATTCAGATACTCGGATACTCGGATACTCGATCCTTTTAATTTACTTATATCCTTATAACTAATTACTTAGCCTTTTACTTAAGCCTGAAGCCTCACGCCTTAAGCCTTAATAGTTCAAATAATCACGAAGCATGATGAAAATAATCGACCTCCGCAGCGATATGATTGTCTTAATCAGCTAACGCCCATTCAACAGCTTTCTCTGCGTGAATTGTGGTAGTATCAAAGGTTGGAATATTTACGTCAGACTCTGATATCAATAAAGGGATTTCGGTACATCCCAGGATAACTCCTTGAGCTCCTCTAAGCTCAAGATCAGCTATAATATTCTTATATGTTTCTCGAGAATCATCCTTGATTTTTCCATGAACCAGTTCAGTATATATAATTCTATGAACATCTTCTATCCCTGGTGGATCCGGAATAATTACTTCAATGCCGAATTTTTCATACAGGAATGCTTTGTAGAAGTCTTTTTCCATTGTAAACCGAGTGCCTAATAGTGCAACTTTTTTAAGCCCTTTCCTAATGATTTCCATACCTGTAGCTTCGGCTATGTGAAGAAAAGGGATTGAGATATTTTCGATGATGGCCGGACTGCATAAATGCATTGTATTGGTACAAAGAACAATAATATCTGCTCCGGCAGATTCGAGTTGTTTTGCTGAATCAGCCATCATTTTATCCAATGCTTCCCATTCATCCTTATGCTGAAGATCTTCAATCTCTGCAAAATCAACGGTCACCATAATACTTTTACAGGAATGAAATCCACCAAGTTTGTCCCGTACTTTTAAGTTAATCAATTCATAATAGACGGCTGATGACTCCCAGCTCATGCCTCCAATCAGACCTATTGTTTTCATATTCAATGTGTTGTTGATGTAGAGATGCTTTGTTATCCGTCTCTACGGATTTAAACCATACACTTTCCTAAAGTGATATCCGGTGATAATATATATTATTACATCTTTGATTAGAACCGGGTGCTTTAGTAAAGTCCAAATCAGTAATTTCCAATATTCACCTCGCCCTTTATTTACTATTCCAATTATAACTAAGGACTTGAAAAAGGCTGTTAAATAGTTACTCTCAATTCCAATCGGCCTTGTGTGTTTCGGTTTGTAATTTTTTGAAAACTGGCGTATCCTTTTATAATAAGGCTTTATTCCGTAGATATTTTCAATAATATTTTTATACCCTGCTAAAAGCTCATATTTATTCATTTTGGGGATGAAATTCATCGTATAATCAATGTTGCTTCCGCTTGGTTCTTTGCTTATCCTGTTTTCAGCTTCTAAACGATTATACAGTCTTGTACCAGGAGGAGCATTTAACAATCCTACCACAGCCCAGACAATTCCGCTTTGCTGAATAAAATCAATTTGCCCTTGAAAAACGTCTGGAGTATCACTGTCAAACCCTACAATAAATCCACCTGAAACCTGCATACCGGCTTTCTGTATCTTCTTCACGCTTTTTAGTAAATCGCGATTCTCATTTTGAACCTTTTTGCAATTATGAAGAGATTTTTCTGAAGGGGTTTCGATACCAATAAAAGTGGAATTAATTCCTGCTTCCACCATCATTGAGATAAGTTCTTCATCATCAGAAAGATCAATAGAGGATTGAATGTAAAAATCAAAGGGATAATTGTGATCCTTCATCCATTTTATCATTGCGGGGAGCAGCTTATTTTTAATCTCCTTAATATTCCCAATAAAATTATCATCGACAATAAATACCCACCCTCGCCAATTCAAGTTATAAAGGGTATCAAGTTCCTTGATAATCTGCTTGGTTTCCTTCATTCTAACCTTGTGCCCAAGTAATGAAGGAATTTCACAAAAATCGCATGAGAAAGGGCATCCACGCGAAATCTGGATATTCATATAAGCATATTCCTTTTGGGCTAGCAAATGGAAATCAGGAGTCGGAGAGGCTTTTAAAACCGCAAAATTATCTGTCCTGTATATGTTTTGCAGAGTCTTCCCCCTTTCTATATCATTAAGGAATGCAGGAAAAGTAACTTCTGCTTCATTAAGTATAAAATGGTCTATTTGAGGATAATTGCCGTAATCGTGGGTAAAAAGGGGGCCCCCGGCAACAATTTTCACCTGATGCTTTCTGCACTCCTCAATTACCGCAACCAAAGATTCCTTTTGAATCATCATGGCACTAACAAAAACATAATCAGCCCATTCTAAATCACTGCTCAGCAAAGGAGAAATATTCAAATCAACCAGTTTCTTTTGCCAGCCTGATGGAAACATGGCTGATACTGTAATCAGACCAATAGGTGGTACGGAAGCCTTCTTAGAAATAAAACGCAAAGCATATTTGAATCCAAAGTAAGCTTCCGGATATTCGGGGTATACCAATAAAACATTCATCTGCGAATAACTTTTCTATTTATCAGATCGTATTCATCTATCTGACAAAATTGAAAAATGTGATTTTTGGAGATCATAAAATAGGTTTTATGTATTAAATAACACCATAATGTTTGTTGTCTATAATATCTTTTTAAGCTCTTCAGTATAATCATACTGTAAATCTTCATGCAAAGTTGAAACAGTTTTCCTGATTGCAGCTACCTGACGGATAAGAATATTATGAAGAGTGTAATTTCTCTCTACAGATGGCCTCAATTTCTTTAGTTCTGAGCAAAAACATAAGAGTAATTCAACTTCGGTTTCTTTTTTCTTTGAATATCTGATGTATTTTTTTGTCTCCCTTAGAATCTTCCGAACACTCTTTTTAATGTAGTAGAAGCTGTTGAGGTTGATCTCTTTAAATCCATTATGGATGTCATTTTTTATTGCCCTGATGAAAGCATCTTCATCTGCTGACTCAAAAAGAAGGTAGGTCAGTAACTCCTTATTCTCTTTTTTGAATACAGATAATCGCAAACACAGCTCTACCAGGTCTTTTTGTGGTCGGCTTTTTAATTCTTCCTTGAGTTCCTTTACAGTAGCAGTTTCCACGTGTACATATAATATAAATACTGAATTATTTTTTACTTGCCCTAATATCTTTTCCCATCCCAAACAACTCTGCCTCCAACAAATGTGCTATGCACCTTAACCTCTTTTATCTGCTCAGCTGGAATAGTAAATAAATCCTGGTCCAATATGACAAAGTCTGCTAATTTTCCTGCTTCCAGCGAGCCTTTAATATCTTCCTCAAATGAAGCGAATGCCGCATCTATTGTATAAGCTCTCAGCGCTTCTTCCAGGGTGATTTTCTCCTCAGGTACCCAGCCTCCAGGATGACCTCCATCCAGTGTATGGCGGGTTAAGGCGGCATAAATTCCCTGCAAAGGGACTGGGGGTGCAACGTACCAGTCGGAGCCGAAGGCAAGTATTGCGCCATTGTCCAGAAGAGATCTATAACAGTATGAAGTTTTAGCGCGCTCCTGCCCAATTGTTCTTTCGGCCCATCTTCCATCATCCATCAGGTGCCATGGCTGCATACTGGCAATAATCTCAAGTTTGCCAAAACGAGCAATATCTTCAGGCAGGAGATGCTGTGCGTGTTCAATTCTGAATCGGCGGTCACGTGGGCCATTTTCCTTGATTGCCTTTTCATAATGATTTAAAATGATGTGGTTGGCCCGGTCGCCAATAGCATGTACTACTACCTGTAATCCTACCTTGTCGGCTGCAATAATTCCCTCAAGCATATGATCGGGATCATCCATCAGCAAGCCTGTTTCATTAGGTGCGTCAAGGTATGGATCCTGAAAAGCAGCTGTTTTGGAACCCAGTGAGCCATCTGCAAAAATCTTTGCTCCATTTAGTTTAAGCCAGGGGTCGTCCTGGTCAAGATCTGCCTTCCGGACTAATATTCTCTCATATTGCCACAAAGGGGCTGTTGAATAAATACGGGTAATAAGTCCTCCTGAGTCCTGCTTACTTTTGAATACCTCAAAATCTGCCAGGGTTCCCATGTGATGCACAGAAGTTACTCCCTGAGCTGCCACATAATTCATTGCAGCATCAAGCGCTCTGCTATTTTGTTTCGAAGAATAATCCGGAATATGATTGTTAATCAATGACATAGCATTGTCTTTGAATATCCCGGTAGGATCTCCATGCTTATCACGCACAATCTCGCCTCCGTCAACATCTGCTGTATTACGTGAAATTCCGGCTGCCTTCAGTGCAGCTGTGTTAGCCAGAGCCATATGGCCATCACTTCTACTTATAAACACAGGGATGTTAGTGGTGAAATCATCAATCCAATTGCGGCTTGGTAATTCTCCTCCCCAATTTTCGTGATCCCAGAATCCTTCCAGCATCCATTCACCAGAGTTAAGCGTTTTTGAAAACAGTTTAATCCGTTTAATAAATTCCTCTTTGGTATGTGCATCTTTTAATTTTACGCTTGCCAGGGCAAATCCACCTGTCAGGAAGTGAAGATGACTATCGATAAAGCCTGGTACAATAAGCTCTCCGGGATGGTCAAGAATATTAGTTTCAGAAGATTTATATTTCAGTATTTCTTCATTTGAACCTATAGCCAGGATAATATCATTTTTAATCGCAATTGCCTCTGCAAAAGCTTGAGAAGGCTCTCCTGTCCATATTTTAGAGTTAATAACTATCAGATTTGCCATATATTGAGGATTTTTCGACTGACATGCTTGAAATAAAATCAACAGGCCTATAAACCAAATTTTATACTTCATAAATAAACAGTTCAAGTAGTTTTACCGATACAATTTAATCATTTACCGATTTTTTCAAGTATTTCACAACATAATTGTTTAAGTTGATTCCTAAACAGGTAGATTTGTATTAAACAATAAATACAAACAAATATGAAAAAAATCTTTTTAAGTATTACTGCTGTTTTCCTATTCTCAACAGCATTTGTAACAGCTCAGAGTCTGGATAAAGTTCTGGATAAATATTTTGAAGTTTTGGGCCAGGAAACTATGCTAGCCGCAAAAAGCTCTCAATCAACCGGTAAAATGATACAGATGGGTATTGAGATTCCTTTTAAAATATTTTCTTCTTACCCTAACAAATTCCGTCTCGAAGCAACTTTTCAGGAAATGACCTTAATCCAAGCCTTTAATGGAGAAGAAGGCTGGAGTGTGAATCCTTTTGCAGGGATAACAGAGCCTCAGGATATGAGTGAGGATGAATTGAAATCCGCCAAAGTACAGTCGGATTATGAAGGGATGCTCTGGAACTGGAAAGATAAAGGCTATAAAGTAAGTCTTGAAGATAATGAAGAAGTTGAGGGTGCTGATTGCTTTGTTATTAAGGCAGTTTCTGAGGAAGAGGATGTGTATACCTATTATTTTGATGCAGAGAGTTATGTGCCTATCAAGATGAATTCAAAAGTCAAAATGCAAGGACAGGTAATGGAATCTGATACTTATATGAGCAACTACCAGGAGGGAGATGGTTTTGTTTTTGCCGGCAAAATCGAAACCAAAATGAACGGACAGGTCGTCAGTACTATAGTAATTGACGAGGTGACTCTGGGAGTTGATATTGATCCTACTATATTCGACAAACCAGTTAAGTAAGTCATGAAATAGCCATGAGAACAAAGTTCACTCAAACAGGAATGATTATATGGCGTATTCCATCTGACCATTAAGAATAAAATATAAACAGATGAAAAAAACATTATTAATAAACCTGGTTCTGCTTGCGGGACTGGGTTTTTCAGCTTTATCAGCCCAGATTTCTGATGCTACTTTCGGGGATCTAAAGGGCCGTCAGATAGGTCCGGCTAAAATGAGCGGCCGTATCGTCACCATTGATGTCGAGAATGCTAATCCAAACACAATTTGGGTGGGTGCTGCCGGCGGAGGAGTTTGGAAGTCAATTAATAGGGGCACCAGTTTTAAGCCTGTTTTTGATGATTATACACAGTCGATTGGAACAATTCTGATTGACCAGCAGCGCCCTGATACCGTATGGGTAGGAACCGGTGAGGTTTGGACACGTAATAGTGTTTCAGTGGGAACAGGTATTTATCGTAGCTATGATGGAGGAGAGAAGTGGAAATTTAAGGGGCTTAAGAATTCTGAACGCATAGCCAGGATAATAATTCATCCTGATAACCCTGATATCCTCTATGTAGCTGTTTTAGGGGCTCTCTGGGGCGATAGTGAGGATAGGGGAGTATATAAAACCACTGATGGCGGAAGCTCCTGGATCAAACTTTTTTATCAAAATCCCTCAACAGGTTGTTCTGATCTTGTTATGGATCCTGAAAACCCGGATGTTTTATATGCTGCCATGTGGGACTTCAGACGAGAACCAGATTTCTTCAGATCAGGAGGGCCTGGCTCAGGGATATACAAAACCATTAATGGGGGTGAAAGTTGGGAAGAAGTGAGAAATGGACTTCCGGAAACTACTCTGGGAAGAATTGCTCTAACAATTCATCCTCTGGAAACTGAGGCAGTGTATGCTTTGGTGGAGTCGGAGGAATCAGCACTATACAAGACTGTTAATGGTGGATCCAATTGGGAAAAGTTGTCGGATCAACCTCAAATGGGTGATCGCCCATTTTATTACAGTCTATTGGTGTCTGATCCAGTTGAAAAGGATCGAATTTATAAACCAGGCACTCAATTGTGGGTAAGTAAAGATGGTGGAAAACGCTTTGATAATCCTTCAGTCCTGGGAGCAGGTTATCATGGTGATACACATGCTCTTTGGATCAATCCCAATGACAATAAGGAACTCGTTCTTGGAACTGATGGTGGAGTTTATATATCTTCCGACAAGGGGAATACCTGGAGGATGGTAAAACAATTGCCGGTGTCACAGTTTTATCAGATTAGTATTGACAATCAAGATCCCTACATGGTATATGGAGGATTACAGGATAATAACTCCTGGAGGGGACCGTCCAATATTCCCGGAGGAATCTGGAGCTCTGATTGGGAAAGGATAGGTTTTGGTGACGGATTCTATACATATGCTGATCCGGATAATCCTGATATCACCTATTCCCAGTATCAGGGAGGGCGCATGTACAAGTTTAATCATGCAACAGGAGAACAGCAGTATATCAAACCTTTCCCCGAAGAAGGGACGGACGACCTGCGATTCAACTGGAATTCACCAACAATTTTTGGTGCCAAAACGAACTGGCTCTATGCCGGTTCTCAATATTTATATAGATCAAAGGATAGGGGAAATACATGGGAGCGGATTTCACCTGACCTTACAACAAATGATCCCCTAAGACAAAGACAGGAAGAGACTGGAGGATTGACAACAGACAATACAACTGCTGAAAATAATACCACCATTTTATCTGTCGCAGAATCCCCGACAAACGAGAACATAATCTGGGTGGGGACTGACGATGGAAATGTTCAGATTACAAAGGACGGTGGAAATTCCTGGACACTCCTGAATGAGAATATCCCCGGCCTGCCGGAGAAAGCTTTCATTTCAGAGATAAGCCCAGACCTTTTTGCTGCGGGTGAAGCTTTTATGACGGTAGATGCTCACAGGGATGGAGATTTGAAGCCCTATGTTTATCAAACCAAAGACTATGGCCAAAGCTGGACCTCTTTGGTTACAGAAGATTTAGACAGCTATTGTCATACGATCAAGCAGGATCTGGTGAATCCGGATCTGCTTTTCCTGGGTACGGAATTTGGGCTTTTTATCAGTCTGGATAAAGGAACAAGCTGGAAACGATTCAAAAATAAGGTTCCAAAGGTTGCGATACACGATATCGTAATTCATCCTGAAAAGCATGATGTGGTTTTGGGGACTCACGGACGAGGAATAATAATCATAGATGACATTACACCTCTTCGCGTTCTTACTAATGAATTAATGAAGGAAAACCTGGCATTCCTGCCTATACGTCCATTTAATTTTGGCTCAGGAATCAGTACCCATGGGTATGGGAGTAACGAAGATTTTGTAGGCCCTAATTATGGCAACCTTCCCAGGATAGCTTATCACCTGAAGAAACGCCATATTTTTGGAGATCTGTATATGGAGATTTATGATAATGAAGGAAATTTTCTAAAGCAAGTTCAGACCGGTGGAAGGAAAGGGATCAATATTGTATCTGTCCCCATAAGCCTGGATCCCCCTAAGGTGCCAAAATCTCCGGTCCTTTTAGGACAGGCTGCTTTTGGACCAACTTTACTGGAAGGGACATATAAACTTAAGATTACAAAGGGTAAAGAAACCTTTGAAACGGATCTTGTTTTGGGTGCTAATCCAAAACTTACTCATTCAAAAGAAGGAAGGAAACTTCGTTATGAGACCCTCATGAGGGCTTACAAAATGATTGAGGATTTAGCTGAAGTTGATGAAAAGATTTTGACTTTGCAGGCCGAAGCGCAAGCTGAATTGGATGATACAAAAAGCAAAAGGGCCAGAAAGAAGCTCCAGGCAAAAGTTGATAAGTATGCTGCCATGCATGAATCAATATCTGCTACCCAAGCCGGGGAAAGTGGAATACCAGGCCAAATACGTTTAAGGGAGAAGATAGCAGAGATCTACAGTGCTGTCGGTGGATACCAGGGAGCACCATCAAACCTGCAGATTAAGGCCTTGGATTTATACCAGAGGGAAATAGACGGATTGAATAATTCGTTTTAATTGTAAATCGTAGAGACAGATCATGATCTGTCTCTACAATTTTAAATATTTTCACTTATTAACAGTATATTGAAGGAACAAATAAGCGGCTGGTTCATTAATTGTGAAATTTATTTTTCCATCACCATTAACTTTCTCCACCCGGCTTTCATTGGTTTCAATGTTGGTAATTGTAATGGTTTCCCCGGCCAGCAGTTTGAGCTGTATGGCATTTTGTTTTTGTGTATTATGCAACTCCCTAAATAACAAAATATAATTATTGCCCTTTTCATCCTCATTTATCATCTGAAAGCCAGACCAACTTTGGTTATCCGGTTTATCGCCTATGGGGAAAGTGTAACAATTAAAAATAGCTTCGCGGTGTTTTTTATAGAGGGCAATAAAACTTGTCAGCTCGGCCTGGCCTTGCTCATCGAGGTATTGCGCGCTTTGAAAGAAACAGGGTACAAAGGGCACACCCATAGCAAAACAATATGAATGACTGTGTTGGGGCGCATCGCTACGTTCAGGGTTTGTCCGTTTTGGATTTTGCAGTAATATCTGAAGTTTGTTGCTGTTAAAATACTTGCTCATCAGCCAGTGTTGCCTT
This sequence comes from Bacteroidota bacterium, assembly GCA_030592205.1. Taxonomy (GTDB): domain Bacteria; phylum Bacteroidota; class Bacteroidia; order Bacteroidales; family UBA12481; genus JAUVKA01. Next base: position 13,954 of record JAUVKA010000011.1, read on the forward strand.
AGTACCTGATATGGAACCATAGTGAGGTGGGCAGGCAAACTTTCCTGGATATTCTGAAAATAAATACTGCCATATTCTTTAAAATAATACCAGCCATAGCGTGGGTCATCATACTCGGGACAAAGTGTAAACTGTGTTTTCATCCAGGCATGCTTTAATACATCGCGGTACTTTTTTGCCCGGGCTTCGTAATCACTTCGGTTTGATAAATGGTCGAAATCCGACTTCCACGAAATGAACCCCAATTCGTCAAGGTTTTTCTTCATTTCTTCAGTTGTTGCCAATTGTGCAGTAACCCAGAGCCCAAAGCGTAATCCGTTTTTATCAACCTCCCTTTTAATATCTTTCCATCCATTTTCATATTTTGGGGAAAAATCACGGGCTCTGCTGGAGAGGCCTCCTTTTTGCCAACCATCATCAATCTGCATCACATCTATACCCAATTTTGCCAATGCGGGTATTTCTTTCATCAGGAAGGCTTCTTTTGTAAATTGAGATCCCCCCGGGTTTGCAGGCCCCCATGTGTTGCTTAAAAGGAACATATCCCGCTCTTGGAACACAGGGTAACGAGCACGATCGAATTGCTTGAGAGCCAGTTGCATACCATCATTGCCCTGAGACCATGCGATAGTCCAGGTAGCCCAACATTCGCGGTAACGATCAGTAATAATTTCATCGGGAGTCAGGCCCCAACCGGTAACAACCAGACCATCAGGACCCGAATAAAAACTACCGGTATAATGGCTTTGTTCATTCACGCATTTGGGCGATTCTTTTACTATGCATACTCCATTTTCGCCATTATCATATTCCACACTTAATCCACTTGCCCAATGGTTTTCTTCGGTTAAAAAAAGAGGGTAGCCGGTCACAATAGTTTCCTCAAGCATTTCACGGGCCGGATCGTGTCTGCTACCGGGATTGTTGTAATAGCCCCAGTAACGGCGCGCATTTTCAACAGTAAAATTTAAAGGAAGATATTCAGTTCTTGCACTCGGAACAGCAATTTTATGTCCACAGTCGATTCTTTCGCCCTCTTTGTCTGGAAGATTCTCAGGAGAGAAGCCCTCCATGGCTTTTACCCGCAACTGTGTACGAATACCAGGAGCATCGGGAAATATCCAGATGACATGCTGTACTTCTACTTTAGATTTCGGATACTTAATGGTTGAAATAACCTGCAAGTGCTTGTTGATAAATCCTTCGTCATCGTTTTCAATAACAGTAATATTAAACAGTTCTGCCGGTGTTGTATCGTTGATAGCACCCGGCAAATCCCAGTCGCAAGAATGTTTATTGTTGATTTTTGCATATTCTATTCCCGTTAGTTGATTCTTGATGCTTATTGTTTGTAGCCCGTTCCCTGTCCATTTCCATTGCCTTTGCACTTTTCCTGTTGAAGCTGAAAGTATGTTTTCTGAGAATGAGTATTCCGCATTTTTTAGTGTTTTGCTTTGTTGTCCTATAGCTAACTGTGAGAATAACAGGAGAACCAGAGTAATGTTTATTACAATTTTTGTCATTGAATTAGGGGGTTTTAATAACAGCCATTAATGTACATAAGTTAAATAGTTCAGTCAGCTCGCCAAAATTGTTGTCGTGGCTGACTAAGCCATATATTTAGGTCTTTTCGTAAAGATTCTACAATCTCAGGTTTTTCATTCAGTAAATCCTTCTGTTCTGAGATATCTGCTTCTACATCATATAATTCCACAGGTTCACCATTCAAAGCGAGCATCTTCCATCGTCCTTTGCGCGCTATCTCTGTTGCATACGGTTTGGGTTTTGGATAATGGCGTTGCAAGTGGTGATAAAGATCAATCTGCCAAAACATTGTTCCATGATCAGGATATTGTTTTTTATTAAATAAAAACGGAAGCAGATTGACACCATCAAAACTGTCATCTTTTGGCAATGATATTCCAGCCGCTGAACAAATTGTTGGGAGTAAATCGTTTGAATGGCAAAGTCCTGATGAGGTCGAGCCAGGCTTAATGTGCTCCGGCCAGCGTACCAGGAAGGGTACACGGATGCCACCTTCATGCAGATCAGTTTTTCCGCCCTTAAGTTTACCAATATTGGATTCATATGCACCGCCATTATCACTGACAAAGAAAATGAGTGTATTCTCTGCAATTCCGTGTTCTTCAAGTGTTTTTAGTATTCGCCCAAACTGATAATCCATACGGGCTACCATTGAGCGAAAGCAATGTTGATCATATGAAATACCATTTGCTGCAGTTTGACTCCAATGTGGTTCCGGAGCCGGTTCGTAAGGTGTATGCGGAGCCAACCACCATAGGTTTAGAAAGAAGGGCTTTTCTGTTTTATGGATTTTCTTTATCAAGCGTATAGTTTCTTCGCCGATAATATCTGTTAAGTACATATTGTAATATGGATCATCAGGGCCAACAGTTTTATCATCCCTTAAAAGGCACTTGCCCCCTTCACGATATAATACACGATCGCGAGCCATTTGACCTCTAACAGGCTGTTGCTCCAGTTGAGCCAGGTAATGATCAAAACCATGTTCAAGAGGTCCTGGAACGGTATATCGTGAATTACAATCCTTTTCCCTGAGACCACCGAGATGCCACTTCCCGACATGTGCAGTGATATAACCAGCATTTTTTAATAGTTTTGGAATTGTGTTGCATACAGGCAAATATTCTCCTTTGTCACTAAAGTGTTTCCGAATATTGAATCGTAGCGGATACTTGCCGGTAAGCATAGAAGCACGTGTAGGCGTACACACGGCAGAAGCCGCATAATATTGAGTTAGCTTTATACCTTCTTTAGCTAATCGATCAATATTAGGTGTTTGTACATACTCATTACCGAAACATGACAAATCACGCCAGCCAAGATCATCGCTCACAACTAATAGAATATTAGGTTTGTTTTGAGTTTTATCTTTACAGGAAACCAAACCGAAAAAAATAAGAAATAAGATTACAGCCAAACCAGAAAATCTAAAATAGATGCGTCTTGTAAAATTATGCAGTCTCATAATTCGGAATAGACATTCCTTTTTTGCTTTCCCGCTGTTGAAACACTCCATTGTCCTGATGTATTAGTTCGTTTCTACTTGTGGTAAAAGATAGCATTTGCGATCCTGACTACTTTTGCATCTTTCCAAGAATCTTGTAATGGTTTCATCCAGAAGGTCTTCTGGCATTCCTCTGTCGGTGGTTACAGTTAATAAGGGTTTCTCTATAAGCACCTTAACACCTGAGCTATTATTCCATAAGAGCTGGGATTCCAGACTATCTGAACGAAGCAGTTTCACCTCTTGCAGTGTCATTGCATATTTCCCTCCGGGAGGATTTGTCTTTTGGTTTTTAGTAAAATTTCCAGAATAGCAAAGCCATGCAGTGTGGCCATCTTTGCTAATAAACTTGCTTGGAAAATTCACGAAATAGGCCTGCTCGCCGAAGTTTTTCATGTAAACAACAAGTTTCCAGGGCCCCGTTATATTGTCGGACTCCAATATGTAGGTGTTCATTGTTTTTACCGTAGGCCATCCATCTGTTACACACATCAGATATTTCTTTAATGGCTCATTGTAGGTCATGGTTACGCAGCCACAATTATTGTCCCAATCGATTAATGGCCGGATGGCAGAGTATTCACCTGACCACAATGCGTTACCGGCATCATCATGTCCGGCGAAATACTCATACTTCGACTCGTCGTTAATGTTCTGTGGAGTTGGTTTCACCCGGCATAAGTAAATCTGATCTCCGGTAATCCAGCTCAGGTTTGCCTTTCTTTCTTCAAGATCTGTTTCTTCCGATCCATGTCCGATAAGATAGGCTTTTCCGTCTGGTGAGTGCTCCATGTTTCTGCCGAAATCAACAAAATGAGGTGCCCCGATTTTAACAGGCCCGTTCATTTGTTCGGGTTCGGGAAAAAGGGCATTGCCGGGTTCGCAACTATGCGGTGAATCCTCCCATGTTTTACCAAAATCTCTGGAAATGCGAAAACCCGGGCATGGACCAAGGATTGGCCAGTTAAGGCCATATTCCTCATGATTCAGTGCATACGTTCCATAGTACCAAATCCCGTTATGAATCAGACTTCCACAGGGATAACGCCCGCCATATGGCAAGGATGATGCCGGTTGTGTGCCAAGAGAAATGACTTTCAGTTTGAGGGGATCATTCCCTTCAATTCTTGCCTGTCCTGTTCTTGCAGTTAAACCTGACCATGAGTTGCATTTTTCATCTTCTATGCTCCCATCTGTCCACGGTGAATATAAAAATCCGTCTGCTGCCCAGGATGGATACCATGTATCAGCTTTTGTGTATGTTTTGACTTGTCCGGTAAATGCGAGGCCAACTATTTCCTCTGATGGCTGGAATGGACAAGTATCCGGAGGTTCTGATTTCCAGATTGTGGCACCTTTTTGTCCCTGACCAAAAGATGGTAAAAGAGCCAGCATGATTACAAATATGCATAGTGTTGTGTTCTTCATTTAACTTCTAATTACCGGATAAATGAGTAATGCTTGCTATCCAACCACCACAATGAGTTAAGTTGATTTTATGACTATCACTTTTTGTGACAGTTTTCATCTTTTTCCTGTAATCAATAGCGCGAGTATCTGCATATGCCATTACTTCTTCCATATCCAGATCGGGATTTATAGCAAATAAGTCGTCCTGCTTCGACCATCCATCGTCAAACAGGAAGTATTCAAATCCAAAGTCTGAAGCAAAATCAATAAAGTACTTCGCTGTTGCAGTGTTTACGCCTGATTTAAAATCAGTCCCGTAAATATTTCGCCTTCCCCACCAATCGAAGCATACTACACCGGGCTCAATCCAGGATACATCTTCAATCTGATTAGGCGGGGCTAATTGGTAAACCATAGTGTTTGAAATAAGGCCTGCGTCGCTATCGGAGATAGCAAAGATTCTCCATGGAAAACTCCTCCTGCCGGCTGTTTTGGCAATAAAGTTTGCGTGTTCTTTTACCTGTCCCTGCTGATAGGCACTTCCTTCAGTCTTGAAAGCAACAGGGTAACCGGCATGGGTAGATGATAAAGCAGAACCCCGGCTTCCTTTAAGCCATAATCCGGGGTAATCAATCAAGGCAGATTCTGCAATCAGGACGTTTATCCCGGTCTTTTTTTTCACCAGGGCAGGAAGGCAGTAATATCCTTCCTGATTGATATCCTTAATATAGGTATTCTCGTATGGCGTTTCATAGGAAGAATTGAAAGATTCTGATTTTTGAAAGTACATTAAGTCCTGTTCTTCAAAAAGGATAGTGAGATTCTCCTTTTCTACAGTAATACTATCCTTGAAACGGGTTTGAAATCGATATGCAATTCCTTCATTGTATGCTCGAATAATGAGGGCAAAATCAGACTTGAGCTTAATATTCAGCTCATTATACCTGTCATTTAGTTGTTTGTATTTCTCTTTTATGGGAGGATGAATTATCTGATCAACAGATATTATTTTGGCACTTTTTACACTCCGTGAGTCTGTTGTGAAAGGTATATCTGCCAGCACAAGTGAAATATCTTCAAGACTAAAGATTTCGTCAGAGAGATAGTTTGTTTTCAGCGAAATACCTGAATCGATGCTTATGATCACCTCAGTTTTCTTATCAGGCGATATAAGTTTATACTCTTTTCCCTGTGCCGGATTCAGGATGAGTAACAGGACTAAAACAATAGCATAGTTTTTCATATATTTTTCGGTTAATTCTTGATCTTCACTGCTTCTCCAGTTGTTTTAACTTCCAGTTTAATTTCAGATTTTTTGCCGCTTAAAAATTTGCAATCTACCACAAGAGAGTGCTCTCCATTACTAATTTCCATTTGTTCTATTTGCAGATCAATTGTTTTGAGCACATTCCAATTTTTATCAAATACTGTAGCAGTGTTGCCTCCTTCATAACGAATGATTTGGTTATCGGATAAAGTTACAGGAAACGCAATTTTTTTGTAGTTATCCAATTCCACAAAAAGATTACTGCATTTAGATTCTTCTAATACCTGAATAGTTAATACTACAGGTTGTTTGCTGTAAGGATTGTTAAATACACATGTTGAATAGAGAGGTTCGCCTGGCTGCTTTATTTTTTTTGCGTGACGGAATACTTTGCTTGAAACAGGATATAAATTCCATTCATTTTCTCCAATGTTTTCTAAATGGTATTCGTTATCAATGTTTTCCATTTCTTTCTTTATGTCAACAGGAAACGCACCACCAATTCTTGCTTTTTCCCATTGTTTAACGAGTTCTAAAACCTGATCAGATTGTCCATGGGTTTCTAGTGTTTTATTACTGGTTATAAAAGCATAACCTGCATCAAAGGCTGCTGAGCGTGCCAACATCCACTCCATATCTTCGAGACTTATTTCAGGTGTCATTCTGAACCAACCTAACATTGCCGGCATCATATTACGTAAAAAATATGCTTGGTTTTTCATACGGTATTCGGTTTGGCTTTCGCGGAAACCTGCATACCAGGGTTCGCCCCAGTTCATGCGACTGAAGATATGCCAGAAGAAGTGGGTAGTGCGGCTTGCATCGGTTATTAAATGGCTTTTTATGTCATCTGAAAGGGCATTGTACCAGGTATAAGGCATCATAGTTTCTCCATAATTTCCTAATCCGGTTGATTTATTGCCTTCTAAACCATCAAAAGATGTCTGACGTAAACCTGTTTTGTTATATAGTGCAGCAATGTTTTTTGATAGCTCAATCGTTAAATCAGCATTTGACAAAAACACCTGATAAGAGTGATCTAACAATTTTGCAATTTCGTCACCGGCTTTGTGGGCAGCAGCTTTCGTTTCAAAAGCTCCTCTTTGACAATCTAATAATTTCCAGGGCTCTTCTTCAGTAACTTCTCCGTAACGAATCAGCTCATCACCAATCCATACCGTTCTTAAGCTGTTGTTTTTGTATTGATTGAAAAAGTCGGGTGATTCAATGGATATCTCCTTTTGGTTTTTATCAATATCAACTGTAATCAAAGAGCTACCCACCTTTGCTAATCGCTTGTCGGGTACCGGAGTTACATAAGGATCGTTAGTAGTAATAAAGTTGGAAAGTGTATGTAATCCGAGACTAATTCCCTGTTCTTTGGCCTTGTCAGCACACATTTTCAATCCTTCATAGCCACCAGGGAATGCACCTTCATATAGTTCAAAATGCCCCCAATTTTTAAATGTTTTTCCATAATGATACAGATATTTCAGGCCTGCCTTTTTGGTTACTTCCAGTGCTTTATCAATGTTATCCTCTGAAAAGTTCATGATAATGTAGGCTGCGGCAGCTCCGGGAGCAGTTTTCCCCCATTCTCCGTCAATCATCGGATGTGGCAATCCTTCTGCTATTTCGATTTTGCCGATGGTTTCTAAGGCTTTATCAACTGCACACCCAAATAA
>JAUVKA010000408.1 GCA_030592205.1 Bacteroidota bacterium
GAAGACCTTTCAGTACAAATTGAAGAGGTAACCATAAACGGAGAGAACTGGACAGATTTCAATAAAACCGAAGCATACATCAATTTGCCTGAGTTTGAGAAAGTTAAGATGAAGGTTGTTTTGAAATAAATATCTTATTGACTTACAGTCCAGTATCTTGTATATTTATTTTGATATTGACAGTCGAATATACTTTTGACCCTCTATTTTTAGTCGACCAGGGATTCTGGAAGCTAATACACTAATGTGAATTCAAAATATAAGCTATTGATATGATTGCTATTCTACATGGTTACTTGCTTGAAGGTTCAGGCAGCAATTTATGGACCCGATCAATTATCCAATCTTTATGCGAAAACGGGGAAACTGTCCATCTGGTTTGCCAGGAAAATCACCCGGAACTATATGATTTCATTTGCGAAGGGATCCTGTATTACTCAGACGGTCGTAAAAAAACGATATTTAAACACCAACCCGTCTATTCCGGTAAGTGTATAATGCATAAGCCCAAGCTGGGAGAAACATTGCCTGTTTACGTTGGGGATAAATATGAAGAATTTTCCAATCCCCAACCTATGATTAACCTTAAAGATGAAGAAATTGAAAAATATCTACAGGTTAACATTCAGGTAGTTACGCAGCTCGTAGATGAATATCAAATTAAAGTCATTCATGCGAACCATGCGGTTCTTATGTCTGTTGTTGCTCAGCAAGTTTCCGAAATAAAGAAAATACCCTTTGCTATCATGCCCCATGGCAGCGCTATCGAATACGCAGTAAAAAGGGATAAGAGGTTTTTCAATTATGCCAGAGAAGCTTTTGACAAAGCTCAACGGATATATGTGATAGGCAAAGAGATACAAAACAGGGTAAAGGAACTGTTTCCAGGATTACCTTCTATTGAATCGAAAATGCTGGAATTAAATTTAGGGGTTGACACCTCTCTTTTCAATCCTGTTCAAGCCAGGAACAGGAAAGACAAAATCAAGGAGCTATTTGAACTTTTAAAAGTTGTGAAGCGTGGCAAAACAGATTTCCAGGAACAGCAAATGCAAAATGAACTGAAAGCCGATATTTCAAAAAAACAATTGTTGGAATTAATAAACACTTCTGCCTCTTATAATGCAAAATTGACGGATGAAAAATTGGAGGAGAAGTTGCAAATGATAGATTGGGATCGTGAAAAAATCATTCTGTTTGTCGGGAGACTAATAGCAAGCAAAGGAATACATTCAGTGATAGCCTCCTTGCCTGCAATACTTGCTGCTGAACCAAATACACGCTTGATTGTAGTTGGGCACGGACCACAACGCGAGCTACTTGAAGCCCTTATCTGGGCATTGCAACACGGACATACAGAGTTGGTCCTAAACCTGGTAAAATGGGGAAGAGAGCTGGAGAATAACGGAAACAAGCCACTGGAGGAAATCCAATTCTACTTTGATCACCTAAAGAATTCTGCTGAACTGGAAAACTACTTTAAAAAAGCTCAAAAACACCTGGATAGCCACAGAGTTATTTTTACCGGATATCTTACTCACAGAGAATTGTGTAATCTGTTTCCAGTATGTGATGTTGCCATTTTTCCATCAGTAGTACCTGAGGCAGGACCTCTTGTTTTTTTAGAAGCAATGGCTTCGGAATGTTTTCCCATCGGCACCTACTTTGCAGGTATGGCTGCCAGTATTGATTCCATTTCAGAAGCCATTCCTCCTGAAATAACAGACTTAATGAAACTTAGTCCCCGGGCTGATCAAACCGTTCTTGACATCATCAAGAAAGTAAAGAAGGCCATGTATGTGGATGATAATTACAAAAAAAGATTGAGGGAAGTTGCCATTGAAAAATATGACTGGGAAAACATAAGCAAAAAACTTGCTTCCGATCTATATCAGATACATTATTAGTTTAGCTCTTGAGTCCTGAGAACCAACATATGCATCTCTTGCGGAATTCGATCCTTATGCGAAAGAAAAATTCGGGGTAGAGTGGACTACCAATGATATTGATTTGTTTGAAAAGTTGTAGGCAAGCTGATAAGCATTGTCATAGCCGAGTCTAATCAGTTCTTTGCCCTCCATTATCCCAAGTGGGAGAAAGCCATACAGTCCGTAATGTTTAAGTTGTTCTACATTCAATAATCCTATGAATTAGGATTGGAACTAATTCTTAATTATTTTCTTGACCAAATAGTATTTGTTATCCATGACAACCGTTAGAATCAATACCTGTGGTTTAATACCCTCTGAAAGTATTATTTTCTGAGAATGATTTAGACCCTGTTGCATTGCATTCAACACTCCTTCTTGAATAATCCGGCCATCTATCCCGCTTATAAAATAATAGATGTCCGATGTCCGATTCATATTCAAATGAAGAACAATTTCAGATGTTACCGGATTGGGATATACGTTCAAATCAAAGGGATTAATTCCATCGATAACCTCTACGCCATCAGGCATTTCCCTGATGAGTTTTACCCTGTAAATGGTATGATCCGCACTTGTTGTACCGGTAAGATTATTCATGAATGGATTCAGAGAAGGGCTCACAATACCTCCGTATATATGTCCAATCAGAATGGTGTCCTGCTCTACCTGGTTTAGTTTGATTATTTCAGAATCATAGTGAGGAAGAAGAACATTGGGAATAAATTCTGCACTGGCTCCCTGCAGACCAGGCATTTCAACAGGAAGTTGATACTCCTGCAATGTGCCATCTGAAGACCTGGTTAAGCGACTTATTGTTTTTACAAAAGGCACCTGATCGTCTTGAATCAGGTTCCCATCTTCATAATAGTATTGGCTCATCCCTCCGAAAAAAAGCATATGCATATTGTTGGCTACACTATCGAATAAGCAAGCTTTAGCACTGTGATAGTTACTCAGGAACTGGTTGAATTCTGTTACCGGCCAATAACCGGATTCTTTAATATCAACCGGGTACAAAAACGGGAGATCCGCATTTGCCTGGAAAGCCCCGGAAGATATGGTATAACCTTCCTCACCATCAGGAAATATCTGTGGTAATAAATTATAATCTCTTCTTCTCAGATGTATCGGATCGGTGATTGAGGTGAGATTCGAAAAACTTAAACCTGAGCCATTGTTCTGTATGGTGAATTTCCTGATTTGATTGGTATAGGTTTGGGTAAAAGTCGGATTCCCCACCGGGTTATACAATCCATCAAATCTGTGTCCTCCCACCAGGTAAAAAGTATGATTAATTTTTCCCAGCTGTCCCCCGGTAACCGCAAATAATGTATCAGAAATTTGCTTGATATAGGGCACAAAAGAAGCCTCACTTATGACAGCATTGATTACATCAGAAACCAGGACAGAGGTAAGGTTAGGAA
>JAUVKA010000040.1 GCA_030592205.1 Bacteroidota bacterium
AATCAATTTCGAAAAAATTCACCGCCCATTTTGTTATGATCATGTCGTACATGGTGGAGGAAAATATTTATACCTCGATCAAAATATTGATGAGCCGGGCTTCCTCGATGAGTGCTTAAATAAGATAAATAAATTTAAAAAAGAACAGGGCGTTCTGCCAAGAGTAGTTTTGATAAAAGGTGTAGGACTGATAGTTGCAGGTAACAGCTCCAAAGATGCTGAAACACTTCTGGACTTATTCGAAGACCAATTGAAGATCAGCTATATATCTGAGAATTTTGGAGGCCCGGAATTTTTACCTGAGGAGGAGATCAAGCTTATTCAGAATCGATTGGGATTTGGCTCAAAAAAGGAAACAGAAACTGTTGGGAAAGAAGCTCTGATTGCTCAGCGCATAGCTATCATTACAGGTGGAGCTCAGGGATTTGGTGAAGGTATTGTCAGGGATTTATTTAGAATGCAGGCAAATATTGTCATAGCCGACCTTAATGAAGAAACCAGCAATAAATTACTGGATGAGCTAAATTCGCCGACAAACCCAAACCGTGCCATTTTTGTTAAAACCGATGTTTCTGATCCAGTCGCAGTACAGAATTTAATTTCAGAAACCGTTAGAGAATTTGGAGGATTGGATCTGATGATTTCTAATGCCGGTGTTTTGTTTGCCGGCGGATTGGACGAGATGGATCCTGATGTTTTTGATCTGGTAACCAGAGTAAACTATAAGGGCTATTTTTTATGTACCAAGTATTCTTCTGCTGTAATGAAATTGCAATCAGCCTACAAAGCAGATCATTACTCGGATATCATTCAGATCAACTCAAAATCAGGCCTTAAAGGGAGCAATAAGAACTTCGCTTATGCCGGTGGAAAATTCGGCGGGATTGGATTAACCCAATCTTTTGCCTTGGAGCTAATGCCCTTTCGCATCAAGGTAAATTCCATCGCCCCGGGAAATCTTTTCGACGGACCATTGTGGTCTGATCCGGATAATGGGCTTTTTGTTCAGTATCTTCGGGCCGGAAAAGTGCCTGGGGCCAAAACAATTGCTGATGTAAAACGGTATTATGAAGCACAGGTGCCTGCCAACAGGGGCTGCACGGTTGAAGATGTGATGAAAGCAGTATATTATCTTATCGATCAGAAATACGAGACAGGACAGGCCCTGCCGGTTACAGGCGGACAAATAATGCTTAATTAATTACCCCCCTTACCCCCCTGAAACCATGGGGGAGGAAAAACTTTATAGAGATGAAAACCAAAGCAGTACGATTATACGGGAAAAACGATTTGCGATTAGAGGAATTTGAATTACCTCCCATCCAGGAGGATGAAATCCTGGCCAGGGTGGTATCCGACAGCATATGCATGTCTTCCTACAAGGTCAGCCAACAAGGAGCCAAGCATAAAAGGGTACCGGATAACATTCACGAAAAGCCAGTTATTATCGGACATGAATTTTCAGGTGAAATTCTTGATGTGGGGGGAAAATGGCAGGGAAAATTCAAGGCCGGTGACAAGTTTTCTATTCAGCCCGCTTTAAATTATAAAGGAACCCTGGATGCACCTGGCTATTCTTTCAGATACATTGGAGGAGATGCCACTTATATTATAATACCCAATGAGGTGATGGAAATGGAATGTCTTCTGGCATATACCGGGGAAGGATTTTTTCCAGCCTCCTTGTCGGAGCCAATGTCCTGTATTATAGGCGCTTTTCATGCCAGCTACCACATTAAAAACGGAACCTATATACATGAAATGGGAATAAAAGAAGGTGGAAACCTGGCCATTCTTGCCGGAGCTGGTCCAATGGGTTTGGGTGCTATTGATTATGCTATTCATTGTGATCGCAAACCCGGATTGATGATAGTAACAGATATTGATGATGACCGCCTTAACCGTGCTACCAGCCTGTTTACCCCGGAAAAAGCGGCTGAACATGGGGTTAAACTTAAATTCGTTAACACAGCACAATTGGATGACCCAACTACTTATTTAATGGACCTGACCAATAACCAGGGCTTTGATGATGTTTTTGTATTTGCTGCAGTAAAACCGGTTGTGGAACAGGGAGATCAAATCCTTGGAAAAGATGGTTGTTTAAATTTCTTTGCCGGTCCTACTAATCCTGAATTCAAAGCCGAAATGAACTTTTACAATGTTCATTATGCATTCACCCACCTGATTGGTACCAGTGGAGGAAATACAGATGATATGAGGGAATCTTTGGATCTCATGTCGAAGGGTGTTATAAATCCTGCTATGATGATTACGCATGTTGGGGGTTTGGATGCCGTGGTCGATACCACAAAGAACCTCCCCAATATTCCAGGAGGAAAAAAACTGATCTACACTAACATATCCCTGCCCCTCTTTGCTCTTATGGATTTGCCACAATTGGGAAAAGAGGATGTGTTTTTCAAAGGCTTACATAAGATTGTATCGGAAAACGCCTACATCTGGAATCTGGAAGCCGAGCAATATATACTTCAAAATGGAAATGTGATTTAGATCAATTTTTAACCTTCATTAAGGAATTTATCCTTCCCAAGAAACTATAATTCAATATCTTTGCAGTGCAAAATATTGAATTATAACGATGAAAAATACTTTTTTGATCCTTGCCATTTCTTTCCTCGGAATTCAAATGGTTAACTCCCAGGACTTTCACTCTTTATGGAATAATCCTGAGGCCAATTTTTACGAAATTAAAGCTGCTGCAAAGGAGTACTTTAAAGACAAAGACCAGGGATTGGAAACAGATTATTCCCGCTATATGCGCTGGGAATGGTTTGTTGAAGAAAGAGTTTACCCTTCTGGGGATTTATCCCTTTTAAATAGTGATAAGTTATTCCATGAAATAAGGCTATTTGATGAAGTAGCGCCAAAATTGAAGAGTCAACCCACCTGGTTGGATCTTGGTGTCGAAAAATTTGATAATATCAACGGGCACTGGTCGCCAGGGCTTGGCCGAATAGACCGAATAGCCGTTGATCCCACCGATTCAAGGATTATGTACATCGGGGCACCCTCCGGAGGTCTGTGGAAAACATATGATCGCGGACAAAACTGGACCCCTTTAACAGATAATCTTCCAAGCATGGGAGTGTCAGGTATCGCACTTAACCCCAAGAATCCCCAGGAGATATACATATCTTCCGGAGATGGAGATGGAGGTTACACATATACCTCAGGAGTGTTTAAAACTACAGATGGTGGTGAAACCTGGGATATTACTGGTTTTGAAGTTGACCTGACTACCCGTAAAAACAGCAAAGACTTGATTATCAACCCTGATGAGCCAAATATTCTATTTGTTTCCACTTCAATTGGCCTGTATAAAACAGTTGACGGTGGAGAAAATTGGTATATGATAGCAGATGGTGCCTGGGATGATCTGTGCTTCAAGCCCGGCGACCCACAAACGGTATATGCCAGTAAGACCACTTCCTTGCACGTTTCAAGGGATGGTGGAGAAACTTTTGAAAGAAACGATGTGGAAGTAAGCGGTCGGGTATTGATTGCTGTTACCCCGGCCAACCCAGAGTACATTTACCTGGTAGCCGGATTAAAGGGAACATTTAAATCAACGGACAGTGGTGCCACATTTACGAAGGTTGCCGACCTGCCTGTAGAACATAAATCACAGGGATATATGTTTGCTCTGGCTGTATCTCCAAGCAATACGGAAGAATTACATTTTGGAACCTTTGAATCCTATAAATCTGTTGATGGTGGTTTAACCTGGGACAAAACAACCCGATGGACATGGAACAACAATATTGGATATACCCATTGCGACTATCATGATATGATTTTTTATGGTGATACTCTGTTTGTCTGTACAGATGGAGGAATGGCCTACACCACCGACGGAGCTGAAAACTGGACTATCTGTTTTGATAATGCCGATTGCACTCAGATATACAAAATAGCAGTTTGTAAAACCAATCCTGACCTATATATGTGGGGATCCCAGGACAATGGAATTTATCATTATGATTCAAGAGAATGGTGGGGATGGTTAGGGGCAGATGGAATGGACCTTGTTTATGACTATTCTAATCCCAATATTCGATATGGAAGTACTCAAAACGGAATATTCTATTGTAACGACCATGGCATAAAGCAGCCTGGCGAAGGGGCTTGGGTATCACCAGTGCTAATTCATCCTTTCAATTCAGATATTCTCTATGTAGGTAATGATAAGGTTCGCAAATCCATTGATGGTATGCGTAACTGGCAGGTTATCGGGTCTTTTGGTGGTGACGGTTTCATGAAAGCAATGGCAATTGCCGAATCTAACCCGGATTTTATATTTGCGTCCAAAAACGCGAAAATTTGGAGAACAATAAACGGAGGCCAATTCTGGACTGAGATAACATCAGGTTTACCAAACCTGAATATTAGTAATATTTCAATACACCCCAAGAACCCAAATGTTGTTGCAGTTTCCCTGTCGGGTTACACAGCAGGCAAAAAAGTTTATATCTCATATGACGCAGGTTTAACATGGAAAAATTATTCAAAAAACCTTCCAAATATACCGGCAAAAGGCCTGGCATTCGATGATAAATGGAGTAATGCACTCTACGTTGGGATGGATGTAGGAATCTATTATATTGATAATTATCAGGAAGAGTGGTCGGCCTATGGCGAAGGTCTTCCAAATGTGATTGTTCAGGATATCGAAATTAATTACCGGTCAGAGCAATTATTTATTGGCACTCATGGTAGAGGTATGTGGAAAACCTCTACCCGCCCCGCAGATCCCTCATTAAGATATTGTGGTGGCTCAGGAGTTCCGGGATCAGAAGCAGGCTACATAAAAAGGGTATTCGTGGGCAATATTGAAAGCTTTTCTTCGGACGATGGCTACCTGGAGAAAACTACAGAACACACTGAGATCCAAAAGGGCAGGTATTATCCTATTGAGGTGCACCTGAATGATAGCGAATATCAGGATACTCTGGTAGCCTGGATCGATTGGAATAGCGACTGGAATTTTGATCCTGAAGAAGAATTGCCTTTGTCGGCCCCGGATGAAAATCGAATATCTTATGGTATGGTAAGTGTTCCAGCCAATGCAGAGATAAATATGACGAGGCTTAGGATTCGTTGTACCCAGCCTAAAGATATTTGCACAGTGCCTTGCGGGGAATTCCCGGGAGAGGTTGAAGATTACTTGCTTTTGGTTACTGAAAACCCAACCATCTATTGTCCTGTAATAAGTAAAAATACCAGAGACGAATATATTTCTGAGATAGAGGTTGGCGATCTTAAATACAAAACCCACGGATACGATTATTCCGATTATTCCTTCAAATCGGCTAATGTTCACAGAGGCATGACGATCAATGTTAAGCTTACACCCAAATTCAGGAAAGATTCAAGCACTCAAAGATGGAGGGTTTTCATTGATTACGACAATAATGGGGATTTCATTGGTGAGGGAGAAATGGTACTCAGCGAAGGCAGTAAAGATGTTGTTTCTGGAACAATTACTATTCCTGATGATGCGGTTTTCGGCAAAACCCGAATGAGGATAATGATGCAACGCGGAGAAACACCTGATCCCTGTGAAGATATATCTTATGGTGAGGTAGAGGACTATAGTATTAACATAAAGCCAATTATAGTTGGTGTTGATCAACAAAAACTGGTGTCAGGGCCAAAACCGGGACTTTATGTCTATCCAAATCCAACAAACGGAAAAGTTACTCTTAGCATCAATCCTCTGAATGAAACTATTTTACACATAGATCTGGTAAATGCGGCCGGTCAGGTTGTGAAGCAGAAGCAACTCTATAGTCAGGGGGCTGAATTCACTGAGCAGCTTGATCTGACAGACCTGCCCAATGGCATGTATTATGTGATCCTGAAAACCCAAATGGGCCAATTCAGTCAGGCCAGAATAATTAAGAAGTGACGGGTGACGGGTGACGGGTGACAAAAAAAGGGCCGGGATTTTTCACCCAGCCCTTTTTTTATTCCCATCTACCAGTCAACTAATCCACTAGTCTACTAATCAACCAGTCCACCAATTACGGCAATGGATATCCCTTAAGTACCTCAAGGTTTTTCGCTATCTGATCCTCAGGGAATTTGTGATTCGATAATTCACCTGCCAGGTATTTATCATAACCTACCAGGTCCATCAAACCGTGACCACTGAAATTAAACAGGATCACCTTTTCTTTGCCTTCTTCCTTAGCTTTGTTAGCCTCCTGAATAACAGTGGCAATAGCATGCGTGGTTTCAGGTGCTGGAATGATTCCCTCTGTTTTAGCGAAAAGGATTCCTGCTTTGTAACACTCAAGCTGTGGAACAGAGCGAGGAGCCAAAAGACCATCCTCGGCAGCCCGACTAACTAATGGAGACATCCCGTGATAACGCAAGCCTCCGGCATGAATTGGTGGAGGCACAAAAGCATGACCGAGAGAGTGCATTGCCAAAAGTGGAGTCATTTTTGCCGTGTCTCCATGGTCATATACATAAGGAGCTTTTGTTAAGGTAGGACAAGATGTTGGTTCCACAGGAATTATATCAATATCTGCCCCATTGATCTTGTCATAAACAAATGGGAAAGACAATCCGGCAAAATTACTTCCGCCACCGGCACATCCGATAATCACATCCGGCAATTTTTCTCCAGCTTTTTCCAACTGTTTCTTAGCTTCCAAACCTATTATGGTCTGGTGCATCATCACATGGTTCAGCACACTGCCAAGTGAGTATTTTGTTTCACCTGTTGGATCAGTTACAGCAGCTTCAAGAGCTTCACTAATAGCAATACCTAAGCTCCCGGGAGTATTAGGAAATTGCTCGAGAATTTGTCGTCCGGCATTTGTCTCGGTACTCGGACTGGCAATACAGTTTCCTCCCCAGGTTTGCATCATTAGTTTCCTGAACGGTTTCTGGTCAAAACTAATCCTTACCATGAAGACCTTAACCTCCAGTCCGATCAATGAACCTGCAAATGAAAGGGCACTTCCCCACTGGCCTGCACCTGTTTCAGTAGTCAGTTTTTTTGTGCCAAATTGCTTATTGTACCATGCCTGGGCAACGGCAGTATTTGGCTTATGGCTGCCGGCAGGAGACAAACTTTCATTTTTATAATAAATGCGTGCAGGTGTACCCAGAGCTTCTTCCAAAGCATAGGCCCGATGCATAGGGGCTGGACGCCAGCGAGTTAACAAAGACAAAATCTCCTCTGGAATATCAACCCATCGCTCAGTACTATATTCCTGCTCTACAAGATTCATTGGAAAAACCTGGGCCCAGGCCTCAGGAGGAACAGGGCCGTCGGGACTCATAAATGGTGGACATTTTATGTCCGCAGCAAGATTATACCATTGCCTTGGCATCTCGCTCTCTTCAAGGATAATTTTTCTTTGCTTTGTCATGATTTTAAAATTAATAGTCTATATAAAACAAAAAAAGCATGTTGTAAACAACATGCCAGCTCATCAGTGATAACACAAATCGTTTACTTTTAACCTGAGGGAGGTTGCCAGCACCACTTGGTAGAAACCTTATTAAATTTTCTTCTAATCATGGTTACGATTTATCGGGGGTAAAAGTAAAGAATAATTTTTTCCATGCAAATTATTTTAAAAAAATATCATAATCGTCTATCTCGACTTACGGATGATATCAATTGCACAGAGATAACCACTGAAAATTGCTCCTGAGAATCCGCCGCCGGTTTTAGTCCAGGCCGAGGCAAAATGCAAATTATCCAAGGGGCTTTTTACATCTATACGTACTCTCTCTGGAGTTTGTGCAAATCCGTAAACAGCTCCATTGGGATTTAGAGTGTATCTCCTGACTGTAAGAGCTGTACCAAGTTCATAGTACTCAATAGCATCACGAAAACCAGGGATCAGCTTTTCAAGACGGGAAATGAAAGCTTCAGCAGCATACTTTTTGCGGTTTTTATAATCATCTTCTGACAAGTTCTCCCATTGGTCTGTATAATCCATACAGCATACTGCACCTACACTTTTGCCATTTGGAGCTAAATCAGATTCAATCTGAGAGTAATCTACAAATGTGAAACTCCTTTTTGAATAATCCGTCCGGTTGTTTTGTTCGATATCTTTTTGACTATTAACTGATTGATCATAAACAAAAGTTGAATAATACTTATTGCCAATTTCTTTCAAAGAAGTCTTGAAACCAAAATATACAGTGAGTAAAGAGGCCCCGGGTTCCAACTTATGAAATTGCTTCCCCAGAATCGAAGCATAAGGTTCGGGAAGCATATTTTTTGCTACTGATGGAACAGATGCGTTGGCAATCACTCTGTCAGCTCTTGCCTCATACTCGGCCGTATTTCTTTTATCCCTGACAGATACACCTACAGCCATATCATCCTCCACCAGGATTCTTGTTACCAAATGATTCAAGCGAACTTCACCTCCAGCCGATGTTATGGCTTCTGCCAGATAATTCGACAGCATTTGGGACCCGCCCTTGATGAAATTTCCTCCTCCCTGGTAGTAACTCGACTGAGCCATGGAATAATAATTCAGGGAAAGCTCATATGGATCATCGTGAAAATAACCAAGATTCCCAAGAAGGATTAGCTTAAGGTCCTCATTTTTAATAATTCCATCCATAAAATCACCCAGAGATTTTTCCGGCTTGTCCCCGGACTCCTTTATGATTTTTCTGATATTCATTAATTGATGAAAATAGGCTTTTATCCCCTCCTCCTCGTCCGGGAATAAGCTAATCAGATCATTTGCAACCTCCTCGGGATCATGTGAAATCACTACATCTTTCCTCCCATTCACAAAACGGTAAAATTCCGGCACCTTCAAAAATTCTACCTCATCAAACACTCCCAAATCACGGAAAATCCTGGATTTCATATCTCCGGAATGTAGTCCGTCCATTTCATGAAGGCCAACCTCCATGGTAAATCCTTTACGTTTGAAGGTAGTAGCACATCCTCCCGGACGATCATGATGCTCCAGAAGTAATACTTTTTTTCCTGCCCTGGCCAGTTTTGCCCCGGCAGTAAGACCGCCTAATCCTGCACCAATTATAATAATATCGTAATTCATCATCTTCTATTTTTCATCAGGAATTGGATATCTTTTGAATGGAGCTTCCCTGTCAAACAGATACCGAAAAGTAATGTAATGCTTTGCCGAAACACTTCCCACTGAGATAAAAATTTTTCTCATTTTTGGATTAAAATCACCCACCCAGGAAAATTCAATCTCATGATAATGGGGTTTCTTTTTAAATACCTGAACCAGGTTCCATATTATGGCAGATTCAATACCCAATCCCTGGTATTTAGGAATCACCCCCATCAATACACCACGTGTTCGGGTAATAATTTTCTTTTTCATCAGATAGAGGAATCGAAGCTTGTTCAGTAAGTGCAATTTACCGTTCAGGTGTTTCAGGACCTGATTCACGTCAGGATACATCAGGTAAATAGCAATGGGCTGATCATTTCGATAGGCCATCCATATAAACTCTTCATCAATAATCGCCTTAGCCTTCTTAAGAGTTTTGTTAATATACTCCGGCTTTAGCGGTTCAAAATTTTCTTTGAAAGATGCCCAGGCCTGATTAAAAACCTCAGCGAAATCATTAACAAATTTTTCCTGCTCCGACCAAAGGAAATGGCGGAAACTGTACTCAGGTTTTTTTGCTACCCATTCGGCAATTTTCATAAAGCGGGAAGGAAATTCCTTGGAAATATCCAGGTGAAAACCTTCCTGTTTGTAATAGGTCTGAAAGCCATATGATTCAAAAAGATCACGGTAATAAGGAGGATTATATGCAATCTCATAGGAAGGATGTGAAAATCCATCAATCAGCAAGCCCCAGTAACTATCTGTCTCCCCAAAATTAATTGGCCCATCCATTGCTTCCATTCCTTTTTCTTTAAGCCACTCCCTGGCCTTATCAAAAAGAAAATTGGCAGCAGATTGATTATTAATACATTCGAAGAAACCAATACCCCCGGTAGGCTGATCCTGCAAACCGGCAGTATTGTGATCAATAAAAGCCGCTATGCGTCCAGCCAGGAGTCCTTCTGAATCCTTCAGAATCCACCTTACTGCAATACCATGTTTAAAATATACATTTTGCTCCGGATCAAAAACAGCATGAATATCCTGATCGAGAGGACACACCCATACCGGATCATCCCGGTAAAGGATTTTTGGCAGATCTACAAATTCCTTTCGCCTTTTTTTACTATCTACCAGAAAAATTTCCATTTAAAAATTGATTTTATTGATCAGATAACCTGGCGCTTATAAATCTCTGAAATATCCTTTTCATACTTGCTGAATACATACTTGCGTTTCAGCTTTAGAGTGGGAGACAGCTCGCCTGTATCAGGTCCCCAAACATGTGGCACCAGTTTGAATCGACTAATCCTTTCGTATTGGTTCAACATCTTATTGAGCTTTTTAATCTCTTCCTTGAATATGTTGTGAACCTCTGGTAATTTAATAAGATCCTCATGATCATTACACTCAAGCCCATTAGCTTTACACCAACTCATTAGTGACGAAAAATCAGGTGAGATCAGGGCCCCCGGAGATTTTTCTGTTTCTCCAACAACCATTGTTTGATCAATAAATGCCGACTCTTTAAGCTTGCCTTCAATAGCTTGCGGAGCTATGTATTTACCATTTGAGAGTTTGAAAATTTCCTTTTTCCGATCTGTTACGGCCAAAAACTTACCTTCTTCAATTGAACCAATATCGCCTGTGTGAAACCATCCATCCTCATCGATCATTTCTTTGGTCAATTCAGGATCTTTGAAATATCCCAGCATTACATTATGCCCCCTGCAAAGAATCTCTCCATCATCAGTAATTTTCATTTCCACTCCATCTATTAATGCCCCAACCGTCCCAAGTTTAACCAATGGCTTATGCAGGCGGTTAATAGTAATAACCGGAGATGTTTCTGTTAATCCATACATATTAATGATCTTGATCCCTGCTGCCCAGAAAACTCTCTCCAAACGAGGCTGCAGGCTTGCTCCTCCACACCCTGCCAAACGCAGCCTGCCTCCCAGAGCTTCTCTCCATTTGCTGAAAATCATCTTATCGGCAAAAGCATGCTTTTTTTTATAAAACCAGCTACTGTCTTCATCCAGCTTATAATTTAGTCCCAAACGGATTGCCCAGTAATAGATTTTCTTCTTAATCCCGGGTAGATTTTTACCCTTAGCTACAACATTATCAAAGATCTTTTCAAGTATTCTTGGAACCGTATCAAAGCCATCAGCATTGATCTCCTTCATATTGGCAGCAATAGTACCCATGTTCTCCGCATAAAAAATACTGCTTCCGGAATATTGAGTCTGGTAATTACCCATTCGGCCTCCCACATGACAAAGAGGAAGAATACTTAAATAGTGATCATCAGGGCTGAGATCAAACACTTCTGCCGCTGCTATAAAATTTCTAACAAGATTTTCGTGAGACAACATAACACCTTTTGCTACACCGGTAGTTCCCGAAGTATATATGAGGGTAGCAAAATCCAATGGCTTGATATTGTCTTTTACTTTTTCAAGAGGAGCGATAAATTCCTCTCTTCGGGATTTACCCATTTCCACAATTTCCATCCAGCTGGCAGCCTCAGAAATTTCATCAAAACTATATACCTTTTCAATTGCCTTAAGATCTTTCGAAGCTTCGTTGATTTTTTTGAACAGATTGTTGTCTGAAACTATCACTGAGACTGCATCAGAATGCTCCAAAATATACCTGTATTCATCAATATTCAAAGAAGTAAATACCGGAACATGAACCACTCCCAGCATAGCCATTCCCATATCAACAATATTCCATTCTGGGCGATTATTGGAAACTGTGGCGATTTTGTCGCCCTTTTTATAACCCAGAGCCATCAGTCCGTAGCTGAAGTCATGGGCCATCTCTACATACTTCTGGGCACTATAGCCAACCCACTCTCCTTTCTTCTTGAAACTCAGGACATTATCTCTATTGAATTTCTTACTATACCTGTCAAGCAGGTCGAAGGTTCTGGTGATATCCATAGCTTAGTTTTTTTTGCAAGGTAGAAAACAATAATCAGGATTTTTCTACCAGTACTAATTTTGATAATCCCAATTTTTATTTCCCGTCCAAAATATGTTTAACAGCCATTTCGATCTGTGGATCTTTTCCCTGCAAGCGGTCGACAAATGATTGCTTTATATAGATATCGGGTTTCACTCCTTCCCTCTCCAGATTCTTTCCATCCAAAGTGTAACAACCCCAGCCTGGCATTCGGTGAGAGGAGCCGTCAACCAGCCTCATGGAGCTGGTGAATATAATCCATCGATAAGTTTCGGTTCCAATAATAGTTCCCAACTTCAGGGCCTTAAACCCGGCTGCAGTCATTTCAGCATCACTGAGTGATTGTTCATTGATAAGTAATACAATAGGAACATCAGAGGGTGCAAAATTCGATTGATTCGATAAATTTCCACCTCGTGATTTCCATTGGAGATAGGTTCGTTGCTGTAGAAAACGTAGTACATCATCGTGCACATTTCCACCAGTATTGTACCTTAGGTCAAGGATCAGACCCTCCTTACCCTTAAGTTCCCGGGTCATTGTCATGATAAATTTATTAAATTCTCCTCCACCCATATTTTTCATGTGGGCATAGGCGATTTTATTATTGCTGAGTTCCTTAACTCTCGTTTGGTTGTCATCAATCCATTCATCATAAAGATTTCCTGACATAGATCCAGAAGGGTGTACTTTTACCTTTCTTTCTTCACCTTTGCGATTGAAAGTCAGAACCATCTCGGCTTCCTTTGCGGGACGATAGAAATAGTAGTCCCTCGGCATATCAGGATCAACCCGGATACCATTCACAGCTACTAACTCATCTCCAGTCTGAACATCAACTTCCTTTTTATCAGATGGACCACGTGTAACGATACGATCCACAACATAGGGCTTATCCTCCTTGTACAATATTCCTGTTTCCAGCGTAACATACTTTAGCGCCGTTGTTTCTTCAGCACCTCTTGTATTAAAGCCCATATGAGATGAATTCATTTCCCCAAGCATGTCATTCAAAAGAGTCCTCAGATCACCCCTGTTATTCAGGTAAGGTAAAAACTGCTCGTAATACTTTTTATGTGCTTCCCAATTCTCACCATGTAAGTTTTCATGATAAAAATTCTCTTCAACATTCGACCAGGTTTGGGCAAACATCTGATTGAATTCTTCACTCAGCTTACGGGTAAATGCATAAGTGATATTAATCTTGCTGGCCTTCTTTGTATCCACATTTACAGTATAGAGGTTGCCGGCTGAGAGAGCATAAACTTTTTTGCCATTTACAACCAGGCTTGTTCGTCCCTTGAGCCCTTCAATCTTTTCTGTCTTTGGTTTCTCGAAAGGCTCCAGAACTGTTTTCCATATAGCGGATGTCCCTTTATCGTGGTTTGATGAATACATTACAGTTACTTTATCTCCCTTTTGTATAAGTGTAGCTGGTCCTTGTGACCCAAAGGATGGACTTATTCTTTCAAGGCGCTCCCAGCTACGCTCAGAATTAATTGAAATATCGAACAGTGAATCCTTTTTACTTTTTATAGTATCTGTGTTAAACAATTCGTCAAATTCATCCATCCGGTAATCTTTATCATACCGATCCAGGGCCATCCTGAACAGATGCACATCCCCGGCCCCATGAGGATAGGAGGGTTTCAACTGATTAGTAACCATGTAAATATACTTTCCATCCTTGCTCCAAACAGGACCGGATTCAGAAACCCCTGTTTGTGTTAGATTAATGATTTTCCTGCTTTCCAGATTGATGACGAAAATATCATCCTCAAAATCCCGCTTTGCTGAATAGCACAACCATTTCCCATCAGGAGAAAAATCAGGCATATTATTATAGAATCCCCAGAACTCATCCTCAACCAACAGTTCGGTTTTGAATTTTTCAAGGTCGATCTTTCTGAGTTGGTCACGTCCGCTAAGATAAACCCCAATATTGCGTTTGGAATCAAGCTTTAGTATCCTGTTGTTCCTAAGCTCCTTGGTGATTTGCTTAATATCTCCAGTGCCGTCAGCAGCCATAGTGAACCAGTTCAGGTAGCCCTTCCATGTTTGATTAAATAGAAGGGTTTTGTTGTCTTTCATCCATAGTACTTGTTGAACTCCTTCAAAATCCCCCGGTCGCTTTAATTTTTGAATAAACTTTCCTTTGATGTCCGATATGAAAAGATCGCCTCTGGAAACAAAGGCAATCTTTTTGTTATCAGGGGAAACATCAAAATTTGATATTTTGGTATCTACCTTGTAGGATAGTTCTTTTGGAAGTAGTGTGTTCTGTATAAGGTTTATTTCCAGCTTATTTGAATTACCTGATTGAGTATTGAAAGCAAATAATTGGTAGCCTTTTTCAAATACCACGAGAGAACCATCGGAACTCACTGCAGGATGACTGATAGAGGTTTTGAATCTGGTGAGAGCCTTTGCTTGTCCATTGTCCAGTTGATAT